>JABWAY010000227.1 GCA_013360825.1 Candidatus Brocadiia bacterium
TGACGACGCGCGCCCCGGTCAGGGCATGGGCCGAGGGGGCCGCCGGGCGGTGTCCCGGGGGGCGCAGGTCTTCCGCCCGTGTCGGGAGCCAGGGGGCGAGGAGCGCCGCGAGGAGGGCGGCCGGGAGGAGGACGATCCAGCGTCTGGGCATGGGGGGGACTCCGGTGTGGGGGAGGGGGGATGATAGCGCATGCCCCGGGAAAGCGGCGCGGCGAGCGGGAGGCGCGCGCGGGGGATCAGCTCTCCGGGCGTCCGCGCTCCCGGGAGTACCGGATCCGCACGGTCTCGCGCGCAAAAAAAAGATCGAGCGTCCAGTCGAGCATCACCCGGATCTTGTTGCGGAGCCCGGGAAGCCGGAACAGGTAGGCCGTCCGCCAGAGCCACCACGCCACGAAGCCGCGAAACCGGATCCCGAAGAACTCGCTGACCGCGAAGCGGCGCCCGAGCGAGACCAGCCGGCCGAGGCGGCGGAAGCGGAACGCGCGCAGCGGCGTCCCGCGGAGAGTCGCGCGGACGTTCGCCGCGACCGTGCGGCTCTCCTGGAGCGCCACCTGCGCCTCCGGACCGAGCGTGTGCCCGTCCTGCACGAACGCCGCGCAGTCGCCGAGCGCGAACAGCCCCTCCCGGCCGTCGACGCGGAGGTGCGCATCCACCGCGATCCGCCCCCCCCTGTCCTTCGGGACGTCCAGCGCCGCCACCACGGGATTCGGCGCGAGCCCGGCCGTCCAGGCCAGCGTGTCGGTCGCGAGAGCCGTCCCGTCCTGCAGCGCGACCGTGCGCCCGTCGTACGACTTCACCCGCGTCTGCGTCCGCACGACGATCCCCTTCCGCGTCATCCGGGCCTGCGCATAGGCCGACAGGCGCGGATCCATCCCCGAGAGAACGCGCGCGCTCCCCTCGATCATCACGACGGCGACTTCGCCCGCCGGCAGGTCCGGATACTGCGCCCGCTGGGTGGCGTCCAGGAAGTCGACGAGGTCGCAGGCGAGCTCGACGCCGGTGGGGCCCGCTCCGGCGACGGCGAACGTCAGGCGGGCGGCCCGGTCCGGTCCGGGAGGCATCCGCGAGGCTTCCTCCAGGCACGAAATGACGCGGTTCCGGTAGGCGATCGCCTCCGGCAGGGTCCGCATGAACCAGGCGTGCTCCGCGATTCCGGGGAGGCCGAACGTTCCCGTCACGGAACCGAGCGCGAGGACGGCGACGTCGTATCCGAACGTCCCCGCGTCCGTCTCCACGCTTCGCGCCGCCGGGTCGATCCGGCGGACCTCCGTCTCCACGACCCGGACGCGCGGGGAGAGCATCTCGCGAAGCGACGCCGTGGCGTGGCGGACCTCCATCGCCCCCCCGACGATCTCGGTGCAGAACGGCGTGAAGAACAGGTAGTTGTCGCGCGACAGGAGGACGATCTCGGCCTCACCCGCGGGGAGGGCCGCCGCGAGGTCCCGCGCCGTGTAGGCGCCGCCGAACCCGCCCCCCAGCACGAGCACTCTCTTCAACGCCGGCCCCGGCCTTTCCTGATCTCCGCGACCAGAAACTGCGTCGCCATCCGCGGCGGGGCGTGCAGGACCGGCGGGAGGAATCCGGCCCGCCCGAACATGCGCTTGTACTCGGAAAACGTGTAGGTGTTCCCCTCGCGCGTCCAGGCCAGCATCAGCGCCGCGAACATCGCCGCCGGGACGTTCGTGGCGCGGTCCTCGTCCGACACGAACTCGTGCACCAGGAGACGCCCCCCCGGCGCCACCGACTTCGCGACCTTCCGGAGCAGCTGTTCGCAGACCGGAGGTGCGAAGTGATGCAGGACCTGGGAGAGGATGACGACGTCGAACGGTCCCTTGAGGTCCGCCGCGAACATGTCCCCGCCCACGAACTCCGCCCGCCGGGTGAGTCCGAGCTGCTGCGCCCGTTTCCGGGCCGCGCCCAGGACCGGCGCGTGGTCGAGCAGCGTCACCTTCGCGCCGGGGCAGCGCGCCGCGACCGTCAGCCCGTAGACGCCGCTTCCGCATGCCACGTCGAGGACCCTGGCGGGGAAGCGTTCCTCGAGGAAGCGCTGGAGGAGGTGGGCGGCGTAGTCGGCGGGCGGGGAGGCGAGGGCGTGGGAGTGGTCGGCGAAGGTTTCCCAGAATTTCGTGTTGTGGGATTCGGCGTGGATGGGGAGGACGGTGCCGCCGTGGCGGACGGCCTGGGCGAAGCGGCCCATGGCGTCCCAGAGGACGGGGTCGCAGACGATCCGGGAGGTGGCGCCGGCGAACTGGGGGGAGGACGGGAGGAGGAATGCGGCGGCTTCGGGGTCCAGGCGGTAGCGGCGGTCGGCCTTGGCGAGGAATCCGAGGGCGGCGACGGCATCGAGGAGGATCCCGGTGGAGCGTTCGGGGCATTTCAGGGCGCGGGCGACCTGGGCGGCGGTCTTCGGACCGCGGGCGAGGGGGGTGAAGAGGTCCAGCTGGAGGGCGGCGTTCAGGACGGCGGAGGCATGAAAGGCCTGAAGCGTTTCGAGGAGTTTCTGTGGGGTGGGGTGCATGGCGGCAGTGTAATGGCGGACGGCTGCGGTTTCCACGAACGCTCGCGGCGGGGAGGGGGGGCGCGCGGGCGGGGTTCAGGCGATGGTGGACGACGGGCGGAAACTCGATGACAATCCGGCCGGACGATTTTCCGAGAGGAGTCTGGACACCGTGACGATGACGACGCTGGAAAAGAATCACGCCTTTGCCGCGCTGATCGCGGCGGCGACCGGGCACCGGCTGGAGAGGCCCGGCGAGTCGATGCTGGCCGTCGACGGGGACGGCCGGAGGGCGCTGCTGCGCTGGGCCCGGGACGCGAAATCCGCGATCGAGATCCCGCGCCCGCAGCTGCGGAAGATCCACAGCCTGCTGGTGGCGATCGGGGATCCGACCGGGCTTCTGTACGAGGTGTTCCGGCTGAAGAAGGCGGACCTGGACCGTTTCCGGAAGGACGGATCGAAGCCGGCCGTGGTCTCGGTCAGTCTGCGGGATGCCGCGGAGGCGCTGGAGATGCTGGCGCCGATGCAGATCACGGCGCGCCAGCTCGAGGAGACCTGGTCCCGGATCTCGACCTAGCGGAGCGGGCGGTCAGGGACGGAAGACGCGCGTCGACGCCGCGGGGCGGTCCGGGCGTTTCACGTCGGGGTCGGACCAGAACAGGTAGAGGAGGCCGTCGTTGACGGCGCGGTCGCGCAGTCCGGTCGCGCCGTTGCAGGCCGCCGCCGCTCCGGGGCACCAGGCCGCGGCCTCCTCGTAGAGATCGATCTCCGCGGGCGGCTGCGGCAGCCAGAGCTCGATCCAGCTGTCGCCGCAGCCGGCGAGTTCCATCGGGGTCCGGGCGCGCCATTTCCGGACGCGATCCTCGATCTCCCGCCCCCGCTCCGTCCCCATGAAGTCCAGCGCCGCGAGGGAGTCGCGCGCCGCGATCGCCACGATCGTCGCCGGCACCCCCCCGGCCAGGTTGTCGTCCGGCAGGAAGACCGTCGCCGTCCCCTGCAGCCGGTCGCGCAGCCGTTTCCACAGCGCGTACGCCTCCCCCCCGTCCGGGAGAATCGCGAGCCCCGTCCTCCCCCGGGTCCCCTCGAACACGCCGGCCTCCCCGCCCTCCTCCCGGAGGACCGCCGCCACCGCGGCGCTGAGCCCCGTCTCCGAAATGTCCTTCGGGTCCAGCGAGTCCCCCTGCGGAAGCGCGTCCAGCGATTCGCGGACGGAGCGCAGGAGAAGGGCGAGCAGGAAGACCGCGGCCCCGGCCACGAGGATGATCAGACCGTAGTCCCTGAACTGCTGGGGAAGCGCCTCGACGAGGTCGGCGGTCACCGGCAGGCCGCCAGCTCCTGGAGGACCCCCTCGATCGCCGGGCGGATCGTCTTTTCCCCGAGGTCGAACGAGGCGCCGGCCGCGGCGAACAGGTCGGGGAGGCGGCGAGTCCCTCCGAGGCGGAGAGCGGAGCGGTAGGATTCGACGGCGGCCTTCCCGTTGCGTTTCTTGTTCCCCCAGACCTGCAGGGCGCCGAGCTGGGCGATCCCGTACTCGATGTAATAGAAGGGGGAGTTGAAGATGTGCATCTGCCGGTGCCAGCCGGAGTCGCGGATCGCCTCGTATCCGGTCCAGTCCTCCAGCCCGCCGAACCGCTCGCGCAGGGCGAGCCAGGCCTGCGTCCGCTCGGCGCGCGTGTGGTCCGGGTGGGTGTAGATCCAGTGCTGGAACGCGTCGACCGTCGCGACCCAGGGGAAGATCGCGAGGATCCCCTCGAGTTCCTTCCGCCGCGCGCGGCGGGCGTCCGCCTCCGGATAGAAGACGTCGAGCCCGTCCATGGCGAGGAGTTCCATTCCCATCGAGGCGACCTCGCAGAATTCGATGGGGGCGTAGCGATAACGGAGGATCGGTTCCTCCCGGGCGAGCAGGGAGTGGAACGCGTGGCCGCCCTCGTGCAGGAAGGTGAAGACGTCCTGGTTCAGGCCGGCGGCGTTCATGAAGATGAACGGGGTGCGGAGTTCCTCGAGCGTCGTCTGGTACCCGCCGGGGGCTTTCCCCTTGCGGCTCTCCAGGTCCAGGTTGCCGGCCTGGCGGAGCGTGTCGATCATCGCCTGGAAGTCGGGGTGGACGCGCCGGAACATCTCGCGGCATCCCTCGATCAGCCGCTCGCTCCCCTCGAACGGCTTCAGCGGCGGGGCGTCCAGGGGATCGACCGCCAGGTCCCAGGGACGGAGGACGTCGAGTTTGAGCTGCGCCTTGCGCTCGGCGTGCAGCGCGCGGACATGCGGGACGACATGTTTTTCGACCGCGTCGTGGAACCGGGCGCAGTCGTCGGGGGTGTAGTCCCACCGCTCGCGGGCGCGGAAAATGAAGTCCCGGAAGTTCTGGAATCCGGCGTTTTTCGCGTACCGGTTGCGGAGCGCGACCATCTGGTCGTAGATCCCGTCCAGCGCCTCGCGGTCCTTCAGCCTGCGGTTCGCCACCAGCTCCCACGCCTCCTTCCGGACCGCGCGGTCGCGCTGCTCCTGGTACCCCGCCATCTGCTGGAGCGTGCGCTCCTTCCCGTCGTACGTCACCGTCATCGCCCCCATCAGCTTCTGGTACTGCTGCCCGAGCCGGGTGTCCTCCAGGTCGAGCGGGATGTTCTCCTCGCGGAACAGTTCGAACTCGTTCTCGATCGAACGCAGGAGCAGTCCCCACCGCGCGGGATCGAGCGCGCTCCGCTTCGGGTGGTTGAGCAGCGTCTTCTTCAGCGCCTGCCACCGCGGCTTGCACTTCGGCGAAATCTGCTCCTCGAACTCCATGAACGCCTTCTCGCGCGCCGCGTCGTCGGTCTGGCAGGTGTAGGCGATGTGCCTCCGGGTCCGCTCCTCGTCGATCGCGGCCTCGAGCTCGCTCCAGGTCAGGAGCCACGCGCTGAGATCGACATCCGGCGACGCCGCGATCCGTTCCAGCCGGTCGAACTGCTCCGAGATCGCCGTCCAGTCGGTCGCGAGAAATTTCCGGCTGAGGTAACGGCGCGTCGTCGCGCCCGGGGCCTGGGACATCGGGGACCTCCCTGTGTCGGGTGATGGGGGAGAGCAGCTTAGCGGCGTCCGCCGGAGAGCGAAAGAGAGCAAATCGCCGCGAAATCCGCTCCAATGCCCCCATGGCATCCTGGCTCTTCAAGACCGACCCCGATACCTGGGCGATCGACGCGCTGGAGACGTCAAAGCGCGCGACCTGGGATGGCGTGGCGAACAACACGGCGCTGATGCATCTGCGAAGGGTGGCGCCGGGGGACGAGGTGCTGATCTATCACAGCGGCGGGGACAAGGCGGTGATGGGGATCGCGCGGGCGGTGTCGGGGGCTTATGCGGATCCGAAACTGAAGGACCCGAAGCTGGTCGTGGTGGACATCGAATTCGTGAAGCGGCTGAAGACCCCCGTCCCCCTGGCGGCGGTCAAGGCCGAGCCGCGGCTGAAGACCTTCGACCTGGTGCGGATCTCGCGCCTGTCCGTGATGCCGGTCTCGGCGGAGCACAGGGGACTGCTGAAGACCCTCGGCGTGTGAATTCCGCGCCGGGCAGGATCAGATCGTGACCGTCTCGCCCTCGCGGGCCACCGCCATCCCCGCCCGTTCCACGGCGCGGCGCTCCGGCGTTCCGGCGCGTGCGGCGGGGTTGGTGTGATTGAGGTGGATGAAGCGGACCTTCCGCCGCTCCCGTGCCGGAAGGGCGGCGAGACGAGCGAGGGTTGAGGCGATGGTGGGATGGGGGACGACGGAGATATCCCGGCCCGGGAGTTCGGCTCCGGAGAAGAACGTCCCGTCGATCCAGGCGACGTCGACCGACTCGATCGCGCGCTCGAGCGGCACGTTCCACGGCTCCCATCGGTCGATGTCGGGGAGCCAGAGCGCGGTCCGGCGCGCCCCCTCGATCCGGAACGCGACGGTTTCGGTGTATTCGGCGCGGTGGGGGACCGGCAGCGGCGTGATCCGGATCCCCGGTGCGGGCCGGACCGGACGCGCGCCGGCGAGCGGGCGCAGGGCGATATGTCCGAGCCGGACCAGCTGCTCCCACGGCGCATTCTTCCGCAGGAAGGCGCGCATCCGCGGCATCCCCCAGACCGGGACACCGCTCGCCGCCATCGCTTCCCGCCCGAGGTGGACCAGCCCGGTGTAGTGCCCTGCGTGTCCGTGCGTCAGGAAAACTCCCTCGAGCGTCCCCGGATGGCGCGCGTCGAGCGCCGCCAGCTGCTCGCGGAAATCGGGGGTCGCGTCGATGAGCCAGCGTTTCCGGCCCGCGACGAGGGCGAGGCAGGCCGCGCGACGGCGGAGG
>JABWAY010000228.1 GCA_013360825.1 Candidatus Brocadiia bacterium
CCGGCCGGCGCCGAGGATGGCGTAGGTGCGGGTCATGGCCGCATTAGACGGCAGCGGCGTCCGCGGGGCAAGCGGCGCCGCCTCCCGCGCGGCCGACCCCGACCGGCGCCACCCAAAAGAGCCGCGCGCCCTGATTCCACCATGCTATAACTCTCCCCCATGCTGCCCGACCGGATCGTCGAGTGCGTCCCCAACTTCAGCGAAGGCCGGCGCCCCGAGGTCGTCGAGAAGATCGTCGCCGCCATCGCCAGCGTCCCGCGCGTCAAGGTCCTCGACGAATCCATGGACATGGATCACAACCGGTCGGTCGTGACCTTCGTCGGAGAACCGGAGGCGGCGCAGGAAGCGATGTACCGGGGGATGCAGACCGCCGCCGAGCTGATCGACATGACCCAGCACGCGGGGGCGCATCCCCGGATCGGCGCCACCGACGTCGTCCCGTTCGTCCCCCTCCGCGGCGTCACGATGGAGGAGTGCGTGATCCTCGCGCGACGCCTGGGAGAGCAGGTCGGCCGGCAGCTGGGCATTCCGGTCTACCTCTACGCCGAGGCGGCGGCGCGCCCCGAGCGGCGCATCCTGGCGGATGTCCGCCGCGGCGGGTACGAGGGTCTGCGCGAAGAGCTCGGAAAGGACCCGGCCCGCGACCCGGACTTCGGCCCGGGGACCCTGAATCTCCGGAGCGGCGCGACCGCGATCGGCGCCCGGAAGCCGCTGATCGCCTACAACATCTATCTCCGCACGGAAGACGTCTCGATCGCGAAGAAGATCGCAAAGACCATCCGTGAAAAGGACGGCGGGCTGAAGGGGATCCAGGCGCTGGGGCTCTGGATTCCGGAGCGGAAGATGGCGCAGGTTTCCATGAACCTCCTCGACTACCAGACCACGGGTTTCCGGACGGTGTTCGAGGCGGTGGCGAGGAAGGCGCGGGCGCTCAAGACGGAGATCGTCGAGAGCGAGCTGATCGGGCTCGTGCCGCGCGACGCGTTCGCCGAGGTGTCACCGGAACAGATCCTTCTGGCGGGGTTCTCGAAGAATCAGATCATCGAGAACCGGCTGGAGGAATAGGTGGCCGGGGATGCGCCGGGGACTCCCGGGCCGCTCGCCGCCTGGGTCCGCCGGCACGATGTGCAGCTGTCCGAGGTGGTCTGGGCGGCGGCGATGCTGATCTGGTTCGTGCTGATCGGCATCGCATGGGTCGCGCGCGATGTCCCCGAGGCGCCGAAGCAGTTCCTCGTCAACGCCGCGTGCGTCGCAGCGGTCCTGGTGCTCCGGCCGTTCATGCTGACGGCAAAGGGCGGCATCCTGCGCCTTCTGCGGTGGTGGTATCCCGTGCTGTTCTACGGCCTCCTGTTCATGGAGACCGGACCCCTCGTCCCGGCGCTCCATCCCCGGGACTTCGACCGGGAACTCGCGGCGATCGACCGGGCGATTCTCGGCGTCGATCCCACCGTCTGGCTCCAGCGATGGCATCACCCCCTTCTCTCCGAATACCTCCAGCTCTGCTACGCCTCCTATTACTTCCTCCCCCTCGCCGCCGGCGCCCAGCTCGTCCGCCGGCACGGGACCCGTCCGCTGACCGAGGGGCTGTCCGTGATCTCCCTCGCCTTCTACGGGTCCTACCTCTGCTACTTTCTCGTCCCCTCGATCGGGCCGCGGTTCACCATTCCCCACGACTTCCCGCTTCAGGGCCTCTGGACATTCGATGCGGTCCACCACTTCCTCGCCGGCGCCGAAGGACGGATGCACGACTGTTTTCCGAGCGGGCACACGGCCATCACGATCATCGCGCTCATGTACGCCTGGCGCGCCCATCGGCCGACGTTTTTCGCGCTGCTGCCGATCGGGCTCGGCCTGATCTTTTCGACCGTCTACCTCCGCTACCACTACGTGATCGACCTCATCGCCGCGCTTCCCCTCGTCGCCCTCACCTTCGGGGTCGGGCTCCCGATGGTGCGCCTCTGGAATCGCTGGCTGGGAATCGGGGGGGGCGGCGCCGCGGAGCTGGAGGAGGGTGCGGCGGCGAGACCGGCGGAGGCCGGAGCGACGCGGGGATGACCCCGGGCGCATGCAACTCCTTGGGAGGCACGCGCTTGCAGCCTCCGGCCCGCCTTGACGTCCCCCCAAGCCATCTGTTCCAATGCTTCACCTCGCTCCTCGGAGAGGGACTTTGGCCAAACTGATCGCCACCTCAGGGCCTGTCGCGCCGCGCGATATCGAGCTCGTCAAGGACGTCTTCTCCATGGGCCGTATGCCTGAGAACGACCTCGAGCTGCGGGATTCCCTTGTCTCGCGAAAACACTCCGAGCTCATCCGCAGGGGCAACCGGTACACGCTCTACGACCTGGGGTCGTCCAACGGGACGTACGTGAACAAGAAGCGCGTGGACGTGAAGGTGCTGGACGACGGCGACGAGGTGACGGTCGGCGAGTCGGTGTTCCAGTTCAAGGACGAGACGGCGCCGAAGCGGCAGGCGGACGCGGCGCCGGAGCCGGCGGAGAGCGAGCTGATCGCGAGCCTCTACGGGAGCGGCAACGAAATCGTCAAGAAGGTGGCGGACCTGCCGGAGGAATACCGGATCGACGTGAAGGAGTCGATCGCCCGCGGGTATTCCTGGAAGGACCTGCGCAGCGTGGGGACGCCGGAGCCGGCCGCGACCCCGGGCGGACCGAGTCCGGCGCCGCCGGCGGAGAAGCACGCGCCGCCGCCCGTGGCGGCCCCGGTCGCCCAGAAGGCCGGAGCCCCGCCCGCGAAGGCCGCCGACCAGGACGACCGGTTCAAATTCCTCTACCACCTCGGGCGCGACCTCTCCTCCAAGGCGACCCTGAAGGAGGTTCTCCAGAGCGCGCTCGACACGATCTTCGCCGTCATCAACGCCGAACGCGGCGTCATCCTCACGATCGACAAGAACACCGGCGAACTCGTTCCGCAGGTCGCGCGACACCGTGCGCATGGGAACATCTCCGTCAGCGAGGTGGTCCCGAGCCGCACCATCACGTCGCGCGTGATCCAGGAAAAGAATTTCATCATCACCAGCGACGCCAAGCACGACCAGCGCTTCCAGATGGGGATGTCGATCATCCAGTACAACATCCGGTCGGCGATGTGCGTGCCGCTCTGGGAGAAGGAGGAGGTCTTCGGCGTGATCTACCTCGACAACCAGATGAAGACGTACCCGTTCGAGGTGGCGGACCTGCACATCCTGGGAGCCATCGCCAACCAGGTGGCGATCCGTATCAAGCAGGAGGAGCTGTTCAACAAGCTGAAGCAGGAGGAACTGATCCGTTCGAACATGGAGCGGTTCTTCTCGCCGGACATTGCGGAGATTCTGCTGAAGCGGGGGCAGGCGGGGCTGTCGCCGGAGGAGAAGGAGGCGACGATCATCTTCTGCGACATCGCGGGGTTCACGAACATCTCGGAGAAGATGAAGCCGCCGCAGATCGCGGAGCTTCTGAACGGGTATTTCGAGATGGCGAGCCGGATCATCCTGGAGCACAAGGGGTCGGTGAACAAGTACATCGGCGACTCGATCATGTCGGTGTTCGGCGCTCCGGTGCACATGGACGACCATGCGATCCGGGCGGTGAAGGCGGCGCTGGCGATCCAGCGGGAGGTGAAGCGGCTGAACGAGAAGACGGACACGAGGCTGCAGTATCACGTGCACATCGGGATCAACACGGGCGACGTGGTGGCGGGGAACATCGGGTCGCAGAAGCGCATCGAGTACACGGTGCTGGGCGACGCGGTGAACGTCGCGGCGCGGCTGGAGAAGGTCGCGATGGCGGGGCAGATCGTGATCGGGGACCGGACGCAGGACATCGTGAAGGACAAGATCAACTGCCGCGGGATGGGGGCGGAGAAGCTGCGCGGCAAGGAGAACGAGATCCGGCTGTTCGAGGTGCTGGGCGAGAGGTAGGCGGGATGAGCGACGGTGCGCGGAAACTGCCGGGACCTGCGCTGTTCTGGGTGCTTCTGGCGCTGATGTTCCTGGTGGCGCTGGGCGTGGTGCTGGGCCGGGAGGCGCTGCCGGCGCGCCCGGGCACTCCCCTTCCGGCCCCGACACAGTGACGTCGATCCCGCGGATCTCTTGACAGCGCCCCCTGCGGTCCTATGCTCGCGGATGCAGGCCCAAGGGAAGACGGTGCGAATCCGTCGCGGTCCCGCCGCTGTTACCGGGGACGAAACCCGCAGGATGCCACTGCCCCGTCAGGACGCGCATGGCCGGAGGCGTCCCTGGGGTGGGAAGGCGCGGGGAGTAGGCTGATCCGGGAGTCAGAAGACCTGGGCCTGCGTCCATAGGTGTCGTCCCCGGACAAGGGACGCCGCCGCTCGGGGCTTCTCGAAGACGGGCGAACAGCCTCGCATGTCCCCGCAAGGGGGGATGCGGGGCTTATTTATTTCTCCGGCCGTGAGATGGGAGGTGACGCATGGTGCGCACCTGGGTGGTGTTGTGTCTGGCGGCGGGGCTGGCGTGGGGGCAGGGGGCGGAGCCGGGGAAGGAGGAGGGGGACGGGGATCCGCCGGGAGTCGAGGATCCGAAGGAGGAGGCGGTGCCGGAGGCGCCGGTGAAGACGGAGGATCCGCCGCGCGGGGATGCCGTGGTCGTGACCGCCGAGCGGCTGGAGACGAAGCGCCGGCTGGCGGGCGAGGCGTACGGGGTGGTGGAGAGGCGCGATCTTGAGATCCACCGGAACGAAGACGTGCAGCAGGCGGTGAGGTTCCTGCCGGGGGTGCACATCGCCCAGACCTCCGGAAAGGGCGGGCTGACGAGCCTGTTCATCCGGGGGGGCGAGTCGGACCACGCGCTGGTCCTGGTCGACGGGGTGGAGGTGAACTCCGACGGCGGCGGGATCGACCTGGCGCTGTTCACCAACGACGGCGTCGGGCGGCTCGAGATCGTGCGCGGGTCGCCCTCCTCGGTCTGGGGGGCCGATTCGATGGCCGGCGTGGTGCACATCATGACGAAGCGCGGGGAGGGGCCGCCCCGGGTGCGGATCTCGGCGGAGGGCGGAAACTACTCGACCTGGCGGGAGCGGCTCTCCTTCGAGGCCGGGACGGAGGAGTGGGGGGTGACGCTGGCGCTGTCCCGCTACGACCGCTGGGACGGGCGCTGGGACCACTCCGACTACCGCAACACCACGGCGGTCGGGCGGTTCGACTACCGGATCGGCGAGGCCACCACGATCCGCGCGACCGTGCGGTATGTCGACGAGCGGGCGGAGCAGTTCGCCGAGGACCCGGGCCCGTTCTACGTGAAGGAGGACCCGGACGGCGAGAAGCGGGAGGACGACCTGGTGCTGGGTCTGGAAGTCGCCCACGAGATTCTCGACGGGTGGATCGTGACGCTGCGGGGTTCGCGCTTCGACGAGGACGTGCGCTTCGACGATGTCGGGGCCTTCCAGTACGACTCGACGAGCGACTTCGCGCGGACGAAGTTCGGGCTTCAGAGCGACGCGACGGTCGTGGACATCGAGGACCTGCGGAACGTGATCACGGCGGGGGTGGAGTGGGAACGGGAGGAGCTGACCACCAGCGATTCGTTCAGCGCGGGACTCGGCGTCAACGAGCGGCGGCAGAACCGGGCGCTGTACATCCAGAACCGATTCGAGGCCTGGGACCGCCTGGGGATCACGCTCTCGGGGCGCGGGGACCGGTCGTCGTCGTTCGGGACGGCGTACACGGGCCGGATTGCGGCGACGTTCGACATCTTCGACCGCACCGAGTTCGGGACGAGGCCGCACGGATCGTTCGCGAACGGGATCAAGACGCCGACGATGGTGGAGAGTTTTTCCACGAACCCGTTCTTTCCCGGGAACAAGCGTCTGGATCCGGAGAAGAGCCGGACGATCGACATCGGGGTGGAGCAGAGATTCTGGGACGACCGGATCGTGGTGGACCTGACGCTCTTTGAGAACCGGATGTTCGACCTGGTCGCGTTTGTCGGCGGGGATCCGGCGTTCGAGAATGCGGGGCACGCCCGGGCGCGGGGGTGGGAGCTGGCCGTCTCGGCGCGTCCGTGCGACTGGCTGAAGGTCGGGGGGGGATGGACCTACCAGCGGACCCGGGTGACGGACAGCAAGGTCTCCTCGATCACGTTCGAGCAGGGGGAGCGGCTGATCCGGCGGCCGGACAATGCGGGGTATCTGCAGGCGGCCTTTGAGATGTTTTACGAGAAAGACGTGCCGGCCTCGCAGAAGTTCGAGCATCCGTGGTTCAGCATCGGCGTGCAGGCCCAGTACGTCGGGAACCGGGACGACGTGGTGTTCTATCCGTTTCCCGATTCCGCCGTGAAGGTCCGGAACAACGACTATCTGAAGGTGGACCTGACTGCGGAGTACTGGGTGATCGACCGGATGGTGCGGGTGTTCGGGTCGGTCGAAAACGTGTTCGACACGCCGTACCAGGAGGTCGCCGGGTATCCGAACGACGGGATCACGTTCTTCCTCGGAGCGGAATTCACGTTCGAGGTGCCGAAGCTGACCAAGTCGGAGAAGGCAAAGTAAGGGCGACGCCGGAGGAGCCGGGCGGGGTGATTCAGCCGCCCGGCTCCGCGGCGCGGCGCCGCCGATTCGCCGGGCAGGACGCCTCCTCCGCGGTCTGCTACCATCCCTCTCCGCATGCCCGCCCTCTCCATCCTCGGCTCGACCGGCTCGATCGGCCGCAGCGCGCTCCGGGTGCTCGAGGAACTCCCCGAGTTCCGCGTCCGCTCGCTCGCCGCGAACGGCGACGTCGCCACGATGCGGGCGCAGGTCGACCGCTGGAAGCCCGCCCGGGTCGCCATGGCGGATGC
>JABWAY010000229.1 GCA_013360825.1 Candidatus Brocadiia bacterium
CGTCGCGCAGCCCATCCCGAGCCGCGGCGCGCTCCTCCGGGTCCTCGCTCTCCAGCCGCTGCACCAGCTCGGAGACCGGCGGCGGCTCCGCGCGCGATACCCCCGCGAGCAGCACGGCGACGGCGACCGCTGCGGAAAGGCGCATCCCTACTCCTTCTGAAACGTCCGCTCGTTCTCCTTCCACCACATCTTCCACATGTCCGCCGATGGCATCTCCACTTTGGTGATGTCCTTCAGCGCCTGCTCCACCGGCTTCAGCAGCGCCTGCTTCCGCGCGGCCTTCGTGGCGGGCCAGGACGGCGCGGACAGTTTCTGGAACAGCAGAATGAGGTCGCTGATCGCGTCCCGGTGCCCGATCGCCCCCATCGCCTGGACCGCGCACTTGCAGTACTCCTGGTTGATCGTCTCGTCGCGCATGATCGCCTTCAGCTTCGGGATCAGCTTCGCGTCCGCCGTCCGCGTGACGACCTCCAGCATCGCCCGGTTGTATTTCAGGTCGTCCGACTTCGCGTTGAAATTCTTCAGCGCCGCCTCCGCGACGAGACCGAACTTCTGCGACTTGAGCGCCGCGATCGCCGTCTCCCGGATGACCGGCGGAGAGACGTCCGCCTTCATGAACGGAATCAGCGCCTCGGCGATCGCCGGGTGCTTGTGGACGGAAATCTCGACGATCGCTTTCTCCTTCTGCTGGTCCGTCGTCGACGTGCTCCGCATCATCTTCAGGAAATCAGCGGCGCGCGCCTTCATCTCCTGCTCGACCCGTTTCAGTTCCGCCAGCCGCTTTTCCTCGGCCTCCGCCGCCAGCGCCTCCTCGTCCAGGGGCTCCCCGTCCGGCGGGACTTCCTCCGGCGGCATCTCCTCCGGCGGGACCTCGGTCCCCGGTTCGACCGCCGGGGGCGGCCTGGGCTTCTCCGGCTTCGGGGGCTCCGCCGGCTCGTCCGACGGCTCGCCCGGCGCGGGATCGCCCCCGCCCAGGGGATCGACCGGTTCCGCGGCGGGCTCCTCCGGCTCGGGCTCCGGATCCCCCATCCCCGGATCGGCCGGCTCGTCCGCCCGCGCCGCCGGTGTCCACAGAATGACCAGCGCCCCCGCGAGCGCGGCCCCCAGAACCGCCATCCGAACCGGCATCCGCTTCATCGTCCGCCTCCGCTCACTCCGAGCCGGAACCCTCGGTCCCCGGCGTCACCTTCGGCGCCTTCTGGAACGTGTCCTTGTTCTTGTTCCACCACTGGCGGTACTGCGATCCCAGCTTGAAGGTCTCGGATGTGATCGTCTTGAGCGCCTCCAGGACCGCCACGTTGAGATTCGACCGGCGGGTCTGCGCCTTCTGGTCGTTCGCCCCCGCCTTGTCCTGCTCCTCCAGCTCCGCGATCAGCGCAGGAATCGCGTCCCGGTGCATGATCTTCCCGAGCGCATCCACCGCGCCACGGCAGATCGTCAGCTTGTCCTCGCGCTTGTCCTGCATGAACTTCACGAGCGTCGGGATCGCCTTCACCGCCCGGATCTCGCTCCAGACCTGGATGCACCTCAGGACATGCATCTCGTTCGTGCGGTTGTCGTTGATCGACTTCATGATCCCGTAGTACGTCTCGTCGAACGGCTGCCGCTTCAGCGTGTCCAGCGCCGCCTGCACCGTCCCGTCGCCGTACTGGAGTCCCTGACGGATCGGGCGGGGATTGATGTAGGGAAGGACCGCAGAGGCGATCAGGGGATGCGACAGCGACTCCGATCCGCCGACGCTCTCCGAGATCGCCATCGAGCGCTCCGCGTCGCTCTTCGCCGCGTCCATCCGCCGGCGCAACTCCTCCACGCGCTCCCGGACGAGCTTCTCGATCATCTTCTGGCGGATCTGTTCCTCGTCCACCCCCTCGCCCCCCGGAACCTCGTCCGGCGGAGGATCCTCCGGGATGGGATCCGGAGGCATCACGTCGGGCGGCGGATCGACCGGCGTGACGTCCGGCGGCGGCTCGTCCGGCGGCGGCTCGTCCGTCATGCCGTCCTGCGCGAACACCGGAAGCGACGCAGCCGCCGCGAAAACCAGCATCGTGGCAAATCGTTTCATGATGGCTCCTTCGTCCCCCTGGTTCAGTGACGGTTCGCCGCGGGCGCCGGCGTGAACGCCTCGATGAGCTGCGACAGGCGGTCCTTCAGGTCCGGCCGCGGAACGATCTGGTCGATGAATCCGTGCTCCAGCAGAAATTCTGAACGCTGGAACCCCTCCGGCAATTCCTGCTTGATGGTCTGCTTGATGACGCGCGGCCCCGTGAAGCCGATCAGCGCCTTCGGTTCCGCGATGATCACGTCGCCGAGCGAGGCGAACGAGGCCATGACCCCGGCCATCGTGGGGTTCGTCAGAACCGAGATGAACAGCCCGCCCGCCTCGTGCAGCCGCGCGATCGCGGCGCTCGTCTTGGCCATCTGCATGAGCGAGAGCGCGCCCTCGTACATCCGCGCCCCGCCTCCAGACCCGGACACGACGATGAGCGGGAGCCGGTGGTCCCGGGCGTACTCCGCCGCGCGCGCGATCGTCTCGCCGACCACGGACCCCATCGACCCCATGATGAACCGCGAATCCGTCACCACCAGGACCGACGGCTTTCCGTAAATGTCGCCCGTCCCCGCCACGACCGCGTCCTTCAGCCCCGTCCGCGCCTGGTCCTCCCGCACCTTGTCCGCATAGGCGCTCTCCGCCCTGAACTGGAGCGGATCCCCCGAAACCAGGTTCGTCCACATCGGGACGAACGTCTCGTCGTCCACCAGGATCGCCAGCCGCTGGAGGGCGGTCATGGAGAAGTGATAATTGCACTCCGGGCAGACGTTGTAGCGCTCCTCGACGACGCGCTTGTAGATGGTCGCGCTGCAGTCGTCGCAGCGCATCCAGAGCCCGTCCGGCATCAGCTTCTTGCGGCGGGAGATGAAACGACGGAGTCCGTCGAAGGCCATGGGGGCTCCCGAGTGAAGAGATGGCCCGATTGTAGGGTGGGGCGGGGGGAGGGGCAAGCGAGAACCCCCGGCGACGGCTACCCGGCCTGCTCCCGGAGGGCGCGCACGGCGGCGGCGGGATCGGGCTGGCGGAAGACCGCGGTTCCGGCGACGAACGCGTCGGCACCGGCACGGGCGCACGCTCCGATCGTGGCCGGGGTGATCCCGCCGTCCATCTCGATCCGGAGCCCGGGGGCGCCGCGCCGCAGCTCGGCGATCTTCGGAACGACCCCGTCGATGAACGCCTGCCCCCCGAATCCGGGCCAGACCGACATCACCAGGATCAGGTCCACATCCGGCACGAGGGCCAGCACCGCCTCCGCCGGCGTCTCGGGGTTCAGGGCGATCCCCGCAGCCTTCCCCGTCTTCCGGATCGCCGCCGCAATCTCCCGCCCCCGCCGCAGCCCCGCCGCCGTCGGCTCGCCGGCCAGCGCCCACCCGCGCGGCCACTTCACCCGCCCCTCGGGCGGTTCGCACGCTTCGATGTGGAAGATGACCCGGTCGGACCCGGCCGCCGCGAACTGCGGGCCGTACGTCAGGGGATCCTCGATCATGAGGTGCGTGTCGAGGAACAGGGAGGTCGCCCGCCGCGCCGCCTCCGCGACCGGCAGCCCGAAGGAGATGTTCGGCACGAAATGCCCGTCCATCACGTCCAGGTGGAGCCAGTCCGCCCCGGCGGTCTCGGCCTTCCGGATCTCCTCGCCGACGCGGGAGAAATCCGCCGCGAGGAGGGACGGTGCGATCACGACGGCGCGTGAGCTCATGCGTCCGCGAGCGCGGCCACGCCGGGGAGAACGGTCCCCTCGAGGAACTCCAGGCTCGCCCCGCCGCCGGTGCTGACGTGCGTCATCCGGTCCGCCAGGCCGAATTCCGCGACCGCCGCCGCCGTGTCGCCGCCGCCGATCACCGTCGTCGCCTTCAGCCCGGCCAGGCAGTCCGCCAGCGCCCGCGTCCCTTTCGCGAACGGCGCCATCTCGAAGACCCCCACCGGGCCGTTCCAGACGACCGTCGCCGCCCCGCGCAGGATCCCGAGGAACTTCGAGATCGTCTCCGGTCCGATGTCGAGCCCCATCCTTCCGTCCGGGATCCGGGACACGACCGTCGCGGGGGAGTTCGCGTCGAACTTTTCCGCCACCACGTGGTCCACCGGGAGCACCAGCTTCGGCCCCGCGAGCCGCTTCGCCACCTCCAGCGTCTCCGCCTCGAAAATCGACGTCCCGATCGGCTCGCCCTTCGCCTTGAGGAACGTGTACGCCATCCCGCCGCCGATCAGGATGTGGTCGCAGATCTTCGTCAGGTTTTCGATCACTCCGATCTTGTCGGAGACCTTCGCCCCGCCCAGGATCGCCACGAACGGCCGCCCCGGCGACTCCAGCAGCCCCCCGAGCGCCCGCAGCTCGCGGTCCATCAGCGGCCCCGCCGCCGCCCGCAGCTTCCCGGCCACGCCGACCGTCGACGCGTGCGCCCGGTGCGACGACCCGAACGCGTCGTTGACGAAGACGTCCCCCATCCGCGCCAGCTGCGCCGTGAACGCCGGGTCGTTCTTCTCCTCCCCCGGGTAGTACCGCACGTTCTCCAGCAGCGCCACCTCGCCGTCCCCCAGCGCTCCCACCACCTTCTCCGCTTCAGCCCCCACGCAGTCCGTCACGAACACCACCGGCCGCTCCAGAAGCTCCGCCAGCCTTTTCGCCACCGGCGCCAGCGTGAAGGCCGGATCCTTCTTCCCCTTCGGCCTCCCCAGGTGCGAGCAGAGCACCAGCCGCCCGTTCCGTCGGATGACCTCCGTGATCGCAGGCAGGGACGCCCGGATCCGCGTGTCGTCCGTGATCCCCCCCGCGTCGTCCTGCGGAACGTTGAAATCGACGCGCATCAGGACGCGCCGTCCCGCCACGTCCAGCTGCGCCAGCGTGAGCTTTTTCATCTCAGTCACTCCACGATGCTCTTGTGCCGTCCTCGCATCTTTCAACGTCCTGCCGCGTCATCGATGTTCACCGACATCGATTCCGGTCTCCTCCCTGCATGCCGTCGAAAACCGCGCCGTCTGAATGGCACAGTTTCATCGTGGAGCTGCCTGGGCCTCCCGGCGGACGCTACTTCAGCTTTGAAGAGCAGGTGATGAGGTCGACGACGCGGTTCGAGTATCCCCACTCGTTGTCGTACCAGCCGACGACCTTGACCATGCTGTCCCCGATCACCGTGGTCAGTTTCGAGTCGAGGATGCACGAGTGCGTGTTCCCGATGATGTCGCTCGAGACAATCTCGTCGGTCGTGTACTCGAGGACCCCCGGCATCTCGCCGGCGGCCTTCCGGAACGCCGCGTTCACCTCGTCCGCCGTCGCCTTCTTCCTGAGCCGCGCCGTCAGGTCGACCACCGAGCCGTCCGGCACCGGGACGCGCAGCGCGATCCCGTGCATCTTTCCCTTGAGCGCCGGGATGACCTCGTGGATCGCCTTCGCCGCCCCCGTCGAGGTCGGGATGATGTTGACCGCCGCCGCGCGCGCACGGCGGAGATCCTTGTGAACCTGGTCCGCGGTCCTCTGGTCGTTCGTGTACGCGTGCACCGTCGTCATCAGCCCGTGCTCGATCCCGAAGCTGTCCTCGAGCACCTTCGCGATCGGGCCCAGGCAGTTCGTCGTGCAGCTCGCGTTCGAGATCACCCGGTGCTCCGCCTTCAGCGTCCCGTGGTTCACCCCCATCACGATCGTCGCATCCAGCGCGTCCTTCGCCGGCGCCGTGAGCACCACCTTCTTCGCCCCCGCCGCCAGATGCTTCGCGCACTCCTCGCGACTGGTGAACACCCCCGTCGACTCGATCGCGAAATCGACCTTCATCTCCCCCCAGGGGAGCTTCGCCGGGTCCTTCTCCGCGATGCACCGGATCTCCTTCCCGTCCACCACGATCGCCCCCTCCTTCGCCTCCACCGTCCCCGGATACTTCCCGAACACGCTGTCGTACTTGAGGAGGTGCGCCAGCGTCTTCGCGTCCGCCATGTCGTTGATCGCCGCCACCTCAAACTCCCCCTTGCGGGCGGCCATGGCGCGGAAGACCAGACGGCCGATGCGGCCGAAACCGTTGATGCCGATGCGGATGCTCATGGGGCTCTCCTGGAAGAAGGGAAACGAGGGCTGGAAAGGGTAGGGCGGTGGGGGAGGGGTGTCAAGAAACGGGAGGGTTCCGGGACCGAGTCCGGGAAATTCGCGCTTCCGAGAAGATTCCGCTTGCACCGGCCAACCCCGATCCCGTGTAATCAGGGTTTGGGGAAGGTTCGGCCGCCGGCCGGAGGGAACCACCGGCGGTCGAGAGGGGCTCCCGCAGTCGTCGGGGCGACGGACCTGCCCGCGCGCGACGCCGGAGCAAGACGGAACACCCGATCCCCGGGGGCCGCTCGTTCGACGGACCACCCGGGCCGCTGTCGGTGTATCCGGGCCGGGAGGTCGTCCAGAAAAAAAACTACTGTCACTGAATAGGAACTCAAGGCGCGCCGGAACAAAGGAGGCAGGCCGAACGCGGACCGTGAAGAGCCAGGCCGTTCATCGGTCATTCGGACCGGGAAGCAGAGCCTTCCCAAACGACGTGAGTATCCTCTACAGGAGTATCGCAATGATGACAGGTCGCAACTGGTGGACCGTTGCGCTCGTCCTGGGGCTGAGCCTGCTTGCGGTGACGGGCTGCCGCAAGAAGGGAAGCCGCCGGACGACGAATATCAGCGGGGCGGACATCTTCACGACGGATACATTCCCCGGCGCGGAGGTGCAGGACGGGAACGTGGCGGACGACAAGCGGGCGTTCAGCCCCTCGGGC
>JABWAY010000230.1 GCA_013360825.1 Candidatus Brocadiia bacterium
CGTCGCAGTCGGCCCGTGCCTGCGGCGCGGCGGCTCTCGCGGACCGGCTGGACGCGCTGGGAAACGCCCGGTCCCGGTCCGCCTGAGGGTTCCCGTCAGTCCCTGGGAAGCGGGGGGACGGACGATCGGAGCGCCTCGCAGGCCTCGGCGAGGGACTTCACGAGCGCGTCCCAGTCCCCGGGCTCCGACGTCCGGGCCGCGCGGGCATCGACCGCGGCGACCAGTTTCATGAACGCCTTCTGGACCGCCTCGGCGCGCGAGAAGTAGGCCTCGGACAGCTCGGAGTTGAGCGCCATCTGGCACTGGAACAGGACGACGCGGAGCCGGGCCGCCTCGACGCGCCACGCCGCCGGGTCCGCCGCGGCCTTCTCCCTCCACTCCGCCAGGGGGGCGACGAGCCCCTCGATCTCCAGGAGGAGCCGGCGCACCTTTCCGTCGTCGATGATCCGTCCGATCTCCATGAACTGCATGTAGTGGCGGAGGTCCCCGACCGCTTCCTCCAGAAGCCCGGCAACGTCCGCGGGATCGGGGCGACCGGCGCGCGGGACGGTCATGGACAGGGCGCCGGCCTGGAGCAGCGGCGGCACCCGCTCGAGGGCCCACTCGATGCGCTGCCGCCCCCGCGCCTCGGGCCAGTACACATCGGCCTTGCGCCGTTTCGCGTTCCGTTCCTTCACCTTCGCGATCGTGCGTTCCGCCGCCGCCCTCCACTCGGGCCATCCCTCGTCCGGGCCGTCGCCGAGCCCGTTCCACCGCTCGGCGAACTGGGTCAGCACGCGGTCGATCCGGGCGAAATCCTCGTACAGTTCCCGGTCCGCCTGGCGTTTCAATTCCGGAATCCGCGCCGGATCCCCGACGGCAAAGTCCTTCAGAGCCGTGGCCTGCTCGACCTCGCCGGCGACGGCGTCCCCCCACCAGGCCAGAATCCGGTAGTCGCCGGGCCAGTGTTCGAGATCCGAGTACCCGCACGTCACCCGCGCGACCCCGTCCGTCACGCTGGCGGTGCCCCGGTCGATCTCGACCAGCTCCTCGTCATGGGTCGGCCCGCCCGGATCCCTCAGCCCGACCGGAATCTCCCAGCGCCGCACAAAGTAGACGCGCATCCGCACGGTCTCCCCGTCCGCCGTGCCGGGTCTGACCTCGCCCTCGAAAACATGCAGGGCTCCGCTCGTCGAGGCGCGCCCCTCCATCGCCATCGGCGCCTTCGATTCCTCCGCCTGCAGGCCCGCCGCCAGCGCCAGACTCACCCACCACGCCCGCCCGTGTCTCATCCCCGACATCCTACACCTCCACAGGGAATTTCGCTTGTTCCCGCCCCGGACACCCGCCTACACTCCGCCCCCCGGCGTCACCCCCTTCCAACGGAAAAACACCTTCTCGGGTCGCCCAATCCCATGATCGTGATGAAATTCGGCGGCACGTCCGTCGGCTCCGCCGACAGAATCCAGAGCGTCGCCCAGGTCGTCCGGGCCAACCTCCACCGGAACCCCGTGGTCGTCGTCAGCGCACACTCGAAAGTCACCGACATGCTGATCTCGCTGGCGAAGCGCGCCGTGCGGGGACAGGTGGACATCGACGAAGTGCGCGACCGTCACCTCGGGATCCTGGCGGACCTGGGGCTCAAGCCCTCGATCGTCGAGAAACTGCTCGGCGAGCTCGAGGTGCTTCTCAAGGGCATCTCCCTCGTGAAGGAACTGACGCCCCGGACCCTGGACTACGTGCTGTCCTTCGGCGAGCGCATGAGCGTGCGCACCGTGACGGCGGCATTCGAGAAAGCGGGTCTCGCGTCCACCGCCGTGGACGCCTTCGACCTCGGCCTGATCACGGACTCGAGTTTCGGGAGCGCGGCGCCGCTCCCCGAGGCGGACAACATCATCTCGTGGAACGTGAAGCGGTTCGAGAAGCTGCCGGTGGTGACGGGGTACATCGGCAAGAACAAGGACGGCGACATCACGACGCTCGGCCGCAACGGTTCCGACTACACCGCTGCGATCATCGGCGCGGCCTGCGGCGCAGAGGAGATCCAGATCTGGAGCGACGTGGACGGCGTCTGCAGCGCGGACCCGGGAATCGTGAAGGAAGCGCACTCGATCGACGAAATGTCGTTCGACGAGGCCAGCGAGCTCGCCTACTACGGCGGCAGGATCCACCCGGCGACCCTGGTGCCGGCGGTGAAGAAGGAGATCCCGATCCGGCTCAAGAACACCTGGCAGCCGGACAATCCGGGAACGCTGATCCGGGCCAAGGCGCCGGTGCGGGGGATCGTGAAGAGCGTCGTTTACAAGGAGGACCTCTTCATGATCGAGCTGCTCTCCACGCGCATGCTGCAGCACCACGGGTTCATGGCGCGGATTTTCGAAGTGTTCAGCAGGTACGGGATCGTGATCGACATGATCGCGACCTCGGAGGTCTCCGTGTCGCTGACGGTGGACAGCGACCGCAACCTGGAGCCGGCGATCCGGGATCTCGAGTCGATCGCGGATGTGAAGGTGGAGGGAGGCAAAGCCATCGTCTGCGTCGTCGGCGAGGGGATCCGGAACCATCCCGGCGTGCCGGCGCAGGTCTTCGGCGCGCTTCACGCCGCCGGGATCGGCGTCCAGATGATCAGCCAGTCGGCGATGAACATCAACATCGCGTTTCTGGTGAACAACGACCAGATCGGCCCGGCGGTCCGGGCGCTGCACTCGACGTTTTTCGGCACGCCGGCTCCGGCGGTCGCGGAGAAAGCCTGACCCCGGTCCTGATACAATCCCGGCGCCCCGCAGGGGCCCCATGAGCCATCCCCTCGACCAGGAACGCCGTGAATTCGTCCGGGTGCGCGTGCAGATTCCCGTGCGCTACAAGTTCCTGTCCAAGCTGAGGACCGGGCCGGAGCTGGAGGAGGTGTTCGAGGGGACGACCACGAACGTGGGCGGGGGAGGCCTGCTCCTGCTCGGGCGGATCCCGGTCCTGGACTGGATTCCGGATCTGCTCATGTCGCGGATCGTCCTGGGCGTCAACCTGCTGCTGCCCCAGGAGGAGTCGCCGATCAAGGCGCTGACCCGGGTCGCGTGGGTCGAGACCTTCGACGAGGCGACGATGAAGTGCAACCTGGGGCTGCGGTTCAAGGAGATCACGCAGTCCGACAAGGACCGCATCTTCAAGTTCGTCATCCGGGTGCAGATGCCGTCCTGAGCGGGTCCATTCTGAGGAGGGCGCGTGCCCCTCGAGCCTGAACGAAGGGACTTCGTGCGGGTGTCCGCGGTGATCGCGGTGACGTATCGATTCCGCACGCCCCCGGCGGGGAGCCCGGCGCCCGCGTCCGCCGGCGCCGGTCACGCGGGCGTCACGTCGAACCTGTCCGGCGGGGGGATGCTCCTGGAGTCGCGGCTGCCGCGCATGGATCTCGTGACGGACCTGCTGACCGGCCGGCAGGGGATCGACGTGGAACTCCTTCTCCCCGGGGATCCGGTGCCGATCCGCGCCTCGGGCAGGGTCGCCTGGGTCGAGACCGTGGAGGAGGCGACCCTGCGCTGCCACCTTGGCGTCCGGTTTCTCGCGATCGAACCGGCCGACAAGGAGCGGATCTTCCGATACGTGATCCGCGTCCAGATGCCGGCATGAACGACGTGGCGGGGGACGCGCAACGCCCTGAGGCCGACGCGGCGCGGTTCGACCGCATGCGCGCCCGGATCGCGCTCGTGCTCGGCCCCGCCCTGTTCCTCCTGCTCTGGTTCCTCCCCCTTCCCCTCCCGGATCCCGCCCAGCGGCTGGCCGCCGTCATGGCGCTCGTGGTGGTGTTCTGGATCGGAGAGCCCGTGCCGGTGGCGGTCACGGCGCTCCTCGCCCCCTGCCTGGCCCTGCTGGCCGGCGCGGTCCCGGCCGGAAGCGCCGGGGGGGCCGTCCGGGCGGCGTTCAGCGGATTCGGCGACCCGATCCTGATGCTGTTCGTCGGCGGTTTCTTCATCGCGGAGGCGATGACCGTGCACGGGGTGGACCGGCGCCTCGCAATGTCCATCCTCTCCCTCCGCGCGTTCAGCGCTTCTCCCGCCCGGATGGTCGTCGGTCTGGGGCTCTGCTCGTGGGTCCTGAGCATGTGGATGTCGAACACGGCGACGACGGCGCTCCTGATCCCCATCGCCATCGGCATGCTCCGGGTCGCCCGGGCCGGGGCCCCGCCTGGCCGCCTCGACACGTCCGTGATGCTCATGCTCCCCTTTGCGTCCACCGTCGGCGGACTCGCCACGCCGGTCGGCACGGCACCCAACATCATCGGGATCGGTCAGATGGAGAAACTCCCCGGCGTCGATATCGGCTTCCTGACCTGGATGGGATACGGCGTGTCCATCGGCGCCCTCATGATCGTCGCCCTCGCGATCCTCCTCACCCGCGGACTTCCCGCCGCGGCGGCCGACCTCCGCGGCCACGCCGTGGCGGAACGGTCCCGGATGGGCGGGTGGAGCCGGGGGGAGCGCGTCACGGTCCTCGCCTTTTCCCTCGCCGTCGGCGGCTGGGTCTTCACGGGACTCGCCCAGGCCGCCGGGTGGAAGGAGATCCAGGCGTTCATGTCGGCGCGCCTCCCGGAAGGCGCAATCGCGCTTCTCGCCGCCTCCGTGCTCTTCATGATCCCCTCCGCCCGCGGACGCCGGACGCTCACCTGGGGCGAGGCCGCGCGGATCGACTGGGGGACCCTCCTCCTGCTCGGGGGCGGGCTGTCGATGGGGGAACTGATGAAGTCGACGGGGCTTTCGGACGCGGTCGGCAGGGGGGCTGTGAGCGCGCTCGGCGTCGAGTCGTCGCTCGCGCTGATCGCGCTCTCCGCCGGCCTCGGGATCCTGCTGTCGGAGATCACGTCCAACACCGCGACGGCGACGATGCTCGTCCCCGTCGTGATCTCGATCGCGGGCGGCGCGGGGATCGACCCGATTCCGCCCGCCCTGGCGGCGACCTTCGGGTGCTCGTTCGGGTTCATGCTGCCGATTTCGACACCGCCCAACGCGATCGCCTATGGAACCGGGCTGATCCCGATCGCGACGATGGCGCGGAAAGGAGTCGTCTTCGACCTGATCGGATTCGTCCTCATCGTCGTCGGAATCCGCGTGCTCAGCCCGATCCTGGGGCACTGACCCCCCGGCCCTTCGCCGCCCGGAACCCGGCCGCTACCTCCAGACCACGACCTTCCGCCCGAACTGCGCCCAGACGATCCGCCCCTGCACTCCCACCCGCACCACGCGGTCCGGCTCGGCCTCCTTCTCCACCCGCAGCTCCCACCGCGTCCGGATGTTCGCCTCCTTCATCCAGCGGACCCCCAGCGCTCCTCCCTCCTCCTCCGCCCAGGTGACCAGGTGGTCCCCGAAGCCCGTCAGGCAGTCCGACGCCCCCTTCGCACGCCCCAGGTTGCGCTTCCAGCTCTCCTTCAACCCGTCCGTGCCGATCTCATACCGCCGCAGGATGCGCTCCGGCAGGTCCGCGGGGCGCGCGGGGACCGTGACGACGAGCAGGCGGGCGGCATCCAGGAGGTGGAGTCCGCCCGTGTCGAGGCGGCCCTCGGGAAGTGTCGCATTGAGTCGCGGCGAGGCCGGGTCGGCGGGGAGGACGATCAGCCGGTCGGGAGCGGTGTAGGCGAGAGCGACGACGCCGTCACGGGCCGTGAAGGCCAGCGGGCGCTGGTTGACGCCGCCCAGGTCGCGCACCCGCTGTTCCCCGGACATGAGATCGCGGCTCATGAGCGTGTTCATGTCGCTCAGCCACAGAAGCCTGGTGCCGTCGAGAGCCGCGGCGAGATCCTGGCCGTCGGCCGTCGTCTCCACCAGCGTCTCCCCGGCCGCCGTTTCCGGGACGATCTCTCCCGTCTCCGCGTTGTGGAAGCTGAGCGCGGTCGTCGTCTGGCGGCGCGAACAGCGGACGACGATGCCGGTCCCCGCGGCCGCGAACAGCCGGACCGTCGCCGCGGGCGGCCCGCTCTGCGACCAGAGCAGTCGCCCGTCGGCCACCGAAATCCCCTCCATCGACACCTGCGCCTCGCGCGGCGCCCCCCTCCCGTCCGCCGGCGACTGCGGCGAACCCCAGACCGCGTAGATCCGCCCGTCCGCCGACGCCGTGTTCTGGATCTGAATCCCCCCCGACGGCGTCGGGGCGTGCAGCCAGAAAGCCTCGCCGGTCGCCGGATTCACCGCCTCGATCGTCGTCTGCCGGATGATCAGCAGGCGGCCGTCGCTGAAGACAAGATCCACGACCGGCTCGTTGTACGGATTGTCCGCGTCCCGTCGCCCGATGGTCACCGACACCGTGACACGCCGGAGGTCCCCGTCCACCGTCCGCGTCACCTGAAGCTCGACCGTCTTCCCTTCTGAGGCGCAGATCAGGCGCTTGAAGTGGTCCTGGTTCTGGAGCGCGACGCCGTTCCAGGCGGTGGGGCGGTCCCCGGCGAGCACCCCCGCGGTCGCGGCGGGCCCGCCTTCCACGACGGCATCGATGTCCGTTTCGACGCCCCCGGCCCTGGCCCAGGTGATGCCGAGCCACCCGCGCGGGTCGGTCGAGGTCCAGAGGCTCCGGTCCTGCGCGACATCGCGGGCCTCGATCGTGCTGAGCCTCTGCAGAAAGACGACGGTCCCGGGATCGACCCCGGCCCAGGTCCCGCGAGGCTCGATCACGTTCGGGCCGGGGAGAAGGCCCATCCCCGCGGGGTCCACGCGGTCCGGATCGTTGTCCCGCACGCGCCAGACGCCGGCCGGCGCCGGTTCGACGCGCTCCGGCACTGCCGGGGCCTCTCCGAGCGCCGTGCGGATGGCCG
>JABWAY010000005.1 GCA_013360825.1 Candidatus Brocadiia bacterium
TCCTCGCGAACGCGCGCGGGACCGGGGGGTTCGGGTACGACCCCGTGTTCTACGTGGAGGACCTCGGGCGGACGTTCGCCGAGGCGGACTCGAGTGAAAAACATGCCCTGTCGCATCGCGGCAGGGCTCTGGCCGAACTCAAGCGGAAGATCCAGGAGGCGACCGTGGACAAATTCGTGGGCGAGGGGATCACCTTCGACGACGTGCTGATCGTCCCGGGCAAGAGCGACATCATCCCCCGGGAGACGGATCTCCGGACGACGCTCTGCCGCGGCATCACGCTCAACATCCCCCTTCTGTCCAGCGCCATGGACACCGTCACCGAGGCGCGCCTCGCGATCGCCCTCGCGCAGGAGGGCGGGCTCGGGATCATCCACAAGAACATCGGCGCGGAGGAGCAGGCCCGCGAGGTGTTCAAGGTCAAACGGAGCGAGAACGGCGTGATCAACGACCCCATCACCCTTCCCCCCAACGCCACCGTCGGCGACGCGAACCGGATCATGGCGGAGCACAATGTGAACGGGATCCCGATCGTGGACGCGGCCGGGACGCTCGCCGGAATCCTGACCCACCGCGACCTGCGCTTCCAGAGGAGCGAGACGACGCCGGTGTCGGAGGTGATGACGCGGGACAAGCTGGTGACGGCGAAGCCCGGGACGACGCTGGACATGGCCCGGGATGTGCTGTTTCGCGCGAAGGTGGAGAAGCTGCTGATCGTGGACGGGAAGGGGAAGCTGCGCGGGCTGATCACGATGCGGGACATCAACAAGATGGAGAAGTTTCCGCAGGCGTGCAAGGACGCGCGGGGGCGGCTGCGGGTCGGGGCGGCGGTGAGCGTGAACGACCTGGAGCGGGTGGAGCGGCTGGTGAAGAGCGACGTGGACGTGATCGTGGTGGACACGGCGCACGGGCATTCGCGGAACGTGATTGAGACGGTGAAGGCGATCCGGTCGCGGTGGAAGGTGCCGGTGATTGCGGGGAACATCGCGACGGGGGAGGCGGCGAGGGACCTGATCGAGGCGGGGGCGGACGGGCTGAAGGTGGGGATCGGGCCCGGGGCGATCTGCACGACGCGGATCGTGGCGGGGGCGGGGGTGCCGCAGATCACGGCGGTGATGTCGGTGGTGAAGGTGGCGGCGGCGGCGAAGATCCCGGTGATCAGCGACGGGGGGATCAAGCATTCCGGGGACATCGCGAAGGCGATCGCGGCGGGGGCGAGCGCGGTGATGATCGGGAGCCTGTTCGCGGCGACGACCGAGGCGCCGGGGGAGATGGTGATTTACAAGGGGCGGCAGTACAAGACGTACCGCGGGATGGGGTCGCTGGGGGCGATGGTGAAGGGCGGGAAGGAGCGGTACGGGCAGAAGGACGTGGCGCAGGCGGAGAAGCTGGTGCCGGAGGGGGTGGAGGGGCGGGTTCCGTTCCGGGGGCCGCTTTCGGAGTATGTGTACCAGCTGGTGGGCGGGCTGCGGGCGGGGATGGGGTACGCGGGGTCGAAGACGATCGACGATCTGCGGACGAAGGCGCAGTTCATCCGGATCACGGCGGCGGGGGTGCGGGAGAGCCATCCGCACGACATCGTGATCACGAAGGAGGCGCCGAACTACTGGGTGGAGACGTCGGAGCAGTAGCGCGGGGGGGAGCGATGGGGCGGCGCGGCGTCTGGGCGGTGCTCGCGGTGCTGGCCGGGTGTACGGCCGGGCCGAAGGCTCCCGCGCGGACGGAGGGGGAGCGGGCCGAGGGGCTGCGCGCGGCGCACGGGATCGAGCTGCTGGGAGCCTGGCGGGATACGGAGCTGCTCGAACTCCGCGCGGCGCTGGCCTGCTACCCGAACAGGGATTTCTCCGGCGTGACGCTGGTGCGCGAGGTCGGCACGCAGGAGCGCGGCGGGCAGTACCACCGGGGGCGGATCGCGGTCCGCGAGGCGTCGATGGACGTCCTGGTGCACGAGCTCGGACACGCCGTCCACTCGCGGTGCCCCGGAGCGGCGGAGATCAACGCGGCGCTCGCCAACATCCTGCCGTTCGACTCGTTCCACCGCGTCTCCTCATGGGAAGACGGAACGGACGGCCCGCGGGCCGGGTTCGTCTCCCCCTACGCGGCGATGGACGTGAACGAGTGCGTCGCGGAGTCGCTGGCGGCGGTGAAACTCTGGGTTGCCGAGGGGCGCGGGCCGCTCGCGGACGTCGATTGGACCGATCAGCGCTTCCAGACCGTCTACGAAATCCTCTCGCGCCACAATCTGCTGACGGAGGAGGACTGGGGCGCGATCCGCTGGCTCAGGATGCGGCGCTGACCGGGGCGTCGGCGAGCCGGCCCGCCTCGATCGCGAGTTCTTTCACGTCCTCCCAGACCGCGCGGTCCGCGGCGTTTCCGTTGGCCAGCGTCCGGACCGCGACGCAGAGCGGGCGGATGAACAGGACCGCGGCCTCGGCGCGCGCGGGGTTCGGGTCGCCCACGGCCGCCTGAAGGCGGACGGTGAACTCGCGCACCGCGCTCGCCAGGTCGTGCCTCCCCCTGTCGAGCCGGTCGGAGAGCTGGAACAGGACCGGAATGAGCGATTCGCGGGCGAAACGCCGGGCAGTGAGGTCGCGCATGGGTGGGGTCCGCGAGAGAGGGTTCACCTGCTCTATCGGCGCGCCGCGGGGGAGAGGGTGAGCGGGAATGCGCAGATCCGGCTCCCCGTCGGCGCCGGCGGGGTGCCGTCCACTCCACCCCGCCGCCGCCGCAGGACCGGAATCAGTTCTCGAGAATGAACGTCACGCTCAGGTGAACCCGGTACTCCTTCACCTTGTTCTTCTCCACCTTGATCGCCTGCTTCGTGACCTCGACCCCGGTGATCCCGCGAAGCGTCTTCGCCGCACGGTCCACCCCCGCCTTGATCGCGTCCTCGAACCCCTTGTCGGACGACGCCACCAGCTCCGTGACTCTCGCGACGGCCATGTTGCTCTCCTTGACGTTTTCGTACGATGGTTTAGAACGGGGAGCGTATCGGCGCCCCGCGCACTGTCAAGCAGCTTCCTTCCGCCCTGGAGATCGCCCCCGATGAAAATCGCCGTGACCGGCGCGACCGGCTTCGTCGGTCGCCACCTCTGTGCCGCCCTGCTCGAACGGAAACACTCCGTGGTCGCCCTGACCCGCGATCCGGGGAAGGCCCCCCGTGGCACGGAGGCGAAGGCCTGGGATGCGAAGGACGCGGAGGCGCTGAAAAAGGCGACGGCCGGGTGCGACGCGATCATCAACCTCGCGGGGGAGAACATCTTTGCGAAGAAGTGGGACGCCGGGTTCAAGCTGCTGTTGCGGTCGTCGCGGGTGGACGTCACGAAGGCCTGCGTCGAGGCGTGCAGGGCCGAAGGCGGCCCGAAGACCCTCGTGAGCGCCAGCGCGATCGGGCTCTACGGGCCGCGCGGGGCCGCTCCCGTGGACGAGGAGGCCGTGGGCGACCAGTGGAACCTGCTGTCGAGCGTCTGCCTCGAATGGGAATACGAGTCGCGCCGCGCGGAATCCGCGGGCGTCCGCACCTGCATCATCCGCACCGGCGTCGTCCTCGGCCGGGACGGCGGCGCGCTCGAGAAAATGCTCCCGCCGTTCCGCGCCGGATTCGGAGGCCCGATCGGCAGCGGCGCCCAGGGGCTCAGCTGGATCCACATCGACGACCTCTGCGGAATCTACGTGAAAGCCGTCGAAGACGCCGCCTGGAAAGGCGTCTACAACGCCGTTTCGCCGAACCCTCTGTCGAACCGGGCCTTCTCGTCGGCGCTCGGCCGCGTCCTGCGCCGCCCTGCATTCTTCCCGACCCCCCCGTTTGTCCTGCACTTCTTGCTCGGCGAGGTCGCCTCGCTCCTGACCACCGGCCAGTTCGTCCTCCCGAAACGCACCCTGGAAGGCGGGTATGCGTTCCGGTACCCGGAGGCGGAGGCCGCACTCCGCAGCCTTCTCGGCGTTCCGGAGGCCCGGACGGCCTGACCCGGGGCTCGACGTGCGGCATTCGTTGCCAGATCGCGCCGTCGCGGATTGAATTGCCCCATGAGCGAACTCGTCGCCATCCTCGACTTCGGTTCCCAGTACAACCAGCTGATCGCGCGCCGCGTCCGCGAGCTGAACGTCTACTGCGAAATCTTTCCCTTCAACACCGACCCGGACGCCCTGCTCGCGCGGAAACCCCGAGGCATCATCCTGTCCGGCGGCCCGATGTCGGTCTACGCGGAGGGCGCGCCCCGGATCGACGTCCGCCTGCTCCGGGCCGGGATCCCCGTCCTCGGGATCTGCTACGGGATGCAGCTCGGGTGCGACCTGCTCGGGGGGCAGGTGAAGGGCTCCCCGGCGCGCGAGTACGGCGCCTCGAAACTCCAGGTGACGGCCCCGGACAGCCTGTTTGAGGGGCTCCCACAGGAACTCGACGTCTGGAATTCACACGGGGACCAGGTCTCCAGCGTCAGCGGCGACTTCGTTCCCCTCGCGAAGACGGAAAACACGCAGCTGGCGGCGGTGCGCCACAAGACGCTGCCGTTCTACGGCGTCCAGTTCCACCCCGAGGTCGCCCACACCCCGCGCGGGTCGGACCTGCTCCGGAATTTCCTCTACAAGATCTGCCGGTGCGAGGGGACCTGGCGGGTCGCCGACTACATCGAGAGCACCACCGCGGCCCTCCAGCGCCAGGTCGGCGAGCGCGGGGTCGTCTGCGCCCTCTCGGGCGGGGTCGATTCGAGCGTCGTCGCCCTCCTCCTCCACCGCGCCATCGGCCCCAAACTGACCTGCATCTTCGTCGACAACGGCCTGCTCCGGAAAGGGGAGGCCGACCAGGTCGTCCAGACCTTCCGCGACCACTACCACATCAACCTCCGCCCCGTCGACGCCCGGAAACGCTTCCTCGAACGCCTCGCCGGCGTGACCGATCCCGAGGAAAAGCGCAAGGCGATCGGGCACCTGTTCATCGAGATTTTCGAGGAGCACGCGAAGGACCTGAAAGGGATCGAGTTCCTCGCGCAGGGGACGCTCTACCCGGATGTGATCGAAAGCGTCTCGGCGTGGGGCGGGCCGACGGCGAAGATCAAGTCGCACCACAACGTGGGGGGGCTGCCGGAGAAGCTCGGGTTCAAGCTGATCGAGCCGCTCCGGTTCCTGTTCAAGGACGAGGTCCGGAAGATCGGAACGGCGATCGGGCTCCCCGACGCGATTCTCTGGCGGCAGCCGTTTCCGGGCCCCGGACTGGCGGTGCGGTGCCTTGGCGACCTCACGGAGGAACGCCTGAACGTGCTTCGGGAGGCCGATTCGATCGTCACGGCCGAGATCGAGGCCGCAGGGCTGTCCCGGAGCCTCTGGCAGTACTTTGCCGCGCTGCTCCCGGTGCGGAGCGTGGGGGTGATGGGGGACGAGCGGACCTACCAGGAGTGCATCGCGATCCGGTGCGTCACCTCGACCGACGGGATGACCGCGGACTGGGCGCGGCTTCCGCACGATGTCCTCGCGCGGATCGCGAGCCGGATCGTGAACGAAGTGAAAGGTGTCAACCGCGCGGTCTACGACGTCTCGAGCAAGCCTCCCGGCACGATCGAGTGGGAGTAGGCGCGCCGCGCCCGCTCAGTTCCGGGCGGTCGAAATCGGCGCGGCCTTGAGATTCAGGCCACCGTCCGCCTCGATCGTCAGCCGGTACGTCCGCCCGACCTCCAGCCGCAGGTAAACCGCCTCCCCCTGCGCCACCCGGACCCCCTCCTTCGCCGCCGCATCCGGGTCCGCCGTGAATTCCCAGAACCGCTTCCAGAGCGACCGCTCGAACTCCCCCGCGCCTACCCGCAGCGCATCGGGGACGCCGTCCTCGCCCGCGGCATCGATCGGGAACCCGTCCGCCGGCGCCTGGTACTCGCCGAAAACCCTGCGGAACAGGTGAAGCGACCGGCCGCGCAACGGGTCCCCGGCGCCGACCCAGGAGTCCTCGAACTTGAGGACCAGGGCGTCGAAGTAGGCGACGTCGCCGGCGACGGTGAATTCGCGCGGGGGCAGGGGGTTGAGGAAGCGGTCGTACTCATGGAATCGGAAGGTGGTCCGGGCCTCGCGGCCGCGGCCGCCGGTGCGACCGGTGACGACGATGTCCGCGACGCGGAATTCGTTACCGAGGCGTGACAGGGCTTCCTGGAGCCGGCGATTCTCGCGGACGACGTCGTTCTGGCGGCGTTCGCGGATGAAGAGGCCCCATCCGACGGCGCCGGCGAGGGCGAGGAGCAGGGAGAAGCCGATGACAAGGCGTGCAGGGAGGCGCATGGTCGGGATATCGGCGCCCGGAGGGGGGCGACTGGAGGGGAATTGGCGTTACGCCTCCGTAACCGGTAACGTGCCCGGTAACAGAAAAGCGGGTCCGCGCGGGGTGTGGAAGGGGCGGCGGGTGTGGCACGCCCGTTGCATCAGCAGGGCCTGCGGCACATGTTCCCGCCGTTTTGACGCATTGCGTCAAAGGCGCCGCCGATCAGGCGCCCGCACGACCCGCGCCGGCCCCCCCGACGTTTCCCCGGGGCCGCGCGAACTCCCGTATTGACGCATTGCGTCAATCGCGCTCTTCGCAAATAAAAACAGCGGAGTTCCACCCGGCGCGATTCCGCGGCACGCGCGTTGCAGATTCTCTCCCCTGTGCGTTTATGACGCAGTGCGTCAATCCGCCAAGGGGGGACCGATGCGACGGAGCCGGGGCTTCACGCTGATCGAACTGGTCGTGACCGTCGGTATCCTCGGCATCCTCTTCGGCGCCCTCGTCATCTCCAGCATCGGCATCACGCGCCGCGCCCGTATCGAGAGCAGCCGCGCGCTCGTGCGCGCTCTCGACACCGGGTGCGAGGCGTACGCCGTGAAATTCGGACGCTATCCGGGCGCGCCCGCGACCACCGCGGACACGACCACCCTTCACCAGGCGCTGTGCGTTCCCCTCAACGCCACGGGGGGGAACGCCGGCCCTGGGCCCGGGAAGACGTGGGGGCCGTTCTGCGAGCTTCCCGGCTGGCGCACCCGGAATGCGCCCCAGATTCACGACGACTGGGGATGGCCGGTGAGGTACTCGTTCCCCGGGCTGGACCATTCCGGGACGGGCGGGCTGGACAATCGGCGCCGGTTCGACATCGACGCCTCGAGCGTGGACGCGCCGGGGCTGGGGAACTGGAGCCTCGATCGATGAATCGCGCGATGGCGGGTGGGGAGAGGGCGGCGCCGGCGGGGACCGCGGGGCGGGATTCTGTCCGCCCGGGCTGGAGCCGAGCTCCTGGCCCGGTGGGGCGCTCGGAATGAAACTCGAGACCCCGGCTCGACTTGAGGACGCCCCTGTGGTAAAGTTACCATCCGGTAACGCCAAGGTTTACGGAGCGGTAACAACCATGAAAGTCCTCCTCGCCGAAGACGAAAAGTCCATCGCCCTCACCCTCGGAGACGAACTCGAGGCAGCCCATCACGAAGTCGTTCACAAGGCCGATGGCCTCGCCGCACTCGACGCCGCCCTCAATGAACACTTCGACGTCGTCATCTCCGACATCCGGATGCCGAACCTCGACGGCGAACAGCTCCTCGCGCGCCTCAAGGAGGCCCGCCCGGATCTCCCCGTCGTGCTCATGACCGGTTTCGGCACGATGGAATCCGTGATCAAGGCGATGCGCCTCGGGGCGTACGACTACCTCCAGAAACCGTTCGACACCCGCGAGGCCATCCTCATCCTCGAACGCCTCGCAAAAGTTCAGGAACTCCAGCGCAAGTGCGACTCGCTCCAGCGCGAACTCGAAGACAAGTACCGCTTCGAAAACATCATCGGCGCTTCCCCCAAGATGCAGTCGGTCTACTCCCTGATCCGGGCGGCGGCGACGAACGACTTCCCGGTGCTGATCACCGGAGAGACGGGGACCGGCAAGGAGCTGGTCGCGCACGCGATTCACGTCAACTCTGCCCGCCGGAAGGCGGAACTCGTGAAGGTGAGCTGCCACAATTTCCCGGAGACGCTGCTCGAGAGCGAACTGTTCGGGCACGAGAAGGGGGCGTTCACGGACGCGAAGGAGCAGAAGATCGGGCGGTTCGAGCGCGCGCACCGCGGAACGATCTTCATCGACGACATCGACGACATGCCGCCCGGGGCGCAGGCGAAGATCCTGAACGTGCTCCAGGAGAAGAAGATCGAGCGGCTGGGCGGGACGCGGACGACGCTGGTGGACATCCGGATCATCGTCGCGACGAAGACCGACCTGATGAAGATGGTGAACGAGGGGCGGTTCCGGAACGACCTGTTTTACCGGCTGAACGTGGTGCCGATCGATCTGCCGCCGATGCGGGAGCGGGACGGCGACATCCCGCTTCTGATCCGGGAGTTCATCCGGAAGCACGGGGCGGGGAAGAACTACCAGATCAGTCCGCAGACGATGGGGGAGCTCGAGCATTACGGGTGGCCCGGGAACGTGCGGGAGCTGGAGGGATCTGTGCAGCGGGCGATCGCGCTGTCCGGGGACACCGGGGAGTTGAGGAGGGAGCATCTGATCCGGGTGACGGCGAACACGCCGAAGGATCACCTGGTGCGTGCGGACCGGCGGCCGCTGAAGGATGTGCTGTCGGAGGCGGAGCGCGGGCACATCATGGGCGTGCTGAAGATCTGCAACGGGAAGAAGGGGGAGGCGGCGGAGCTGCTGGGCATCAGCCGCAAGAACCTGTGGGAGAAGCTGAAGGCGTTCGGAGTGGACGCCGGCGGAGAGGACACCGAGAAGTAACGGGGTCACGTGCGGGTAACTCGGCGGTGCGGAAGGGGGGAGCGCAAAACACTCGCAAGTGAAGGATTCGTGCCGTAATAGGGCTTTTATGCAGACGAAGTGAAGGAAGGCCCTGAATTTGCGCCTTAAGTCTGACGGCCCGAAGTCTGGCCAGTTCCAGTCCTGTTCTCCTCATGCAACGGGTTTCAGGAGACTCACATGCGCTCGAGCCGTGGATTCACGATCGTGGAACTGCTCGTCGTTCTCACGATCATCGCCGTCCTCGCCGCCCTGCTGCTGCCCGCACTCTCGGCGGCACGCTGCCGGAGCAAGCACAGCACGTCGCAGGCGACCATCCAGGACTTTTCCATCGCGCTCAAGGCGTACGAGTCCGACTTCGGCCGCTACCCCCCGAGCGAGGGCGCTTCGCCGAACCAGTACATCACCAACGGCGGCGCCGGAACCCTGGCGTTCATCATGTCCGCGAAGGGGCCGAAGAACGTTCCGTACTACGAGTTCCGCAGCGATCAGTACAAGGGGACGCAGTGGGTGACCGCGCTCCGCACGCCGTACAAGTACCGCGAGAACGCGAGCGTGTCCCCGAAGGCGGTGACGCCGGACCCGACCACGATGATGAACGTGCACACGTTCGACATGTGGGCCTGCGGCTGCAACGACCAGCCGGCCTGCAGCGAGACGACGTCCGAGCCGCCGACCGCAGCCACGTTGAAGAACTGGTAGGAGGGTCGCATGCGCAGACACAGTTCAGGTTTTACCCTGCTGGAAATGCTGGTGGTGATCGGCGTCATCGGCTTCCTCGCCGCGGCGCTGGTGGTGGCGGCCGTCGGGCTGAAGGCGCGGGCGAATATCGAGAAGACGTCCGCCATGGTCCGGCGCCTGGACACCGGGTGCGAGGCCTACCACACGCGCTTCCAGGATTACCCGGGGAACTACGCCAAGGGCGCGGTGCCCTCGATCAGCGACGACGTGACGCTGTACGAGTATCTCGCGAAGCCGCTCGTCGGCATCGAGGGATACACCACGGCCGGGGCCCCGAAGAAGAAGAACCTGCCTCCGTTCGTCGAAATCAGCCCGAGCGAAGTCGTCGGCGACACGACGGCGACGATGGTCGCCAAGATCATCGACGCCTGGCAGAAGCCGATCCTGTACAAGCTGCCCGGCAGCGTGCACGGGACGAACTACCCGGATCACTCCAAGAAGTTCGACATCCGGAGCCTGGGTGGCGATGGGGTGTCGATCTATGACGACCTGAATCCCGAAGACGATGTCTGCAACTGGACCTACGACCGCAAGTAACGAGAGGATATCTCATGCGCAAGCGGAACGCGGGCTTCACGATGGTCGAAATGCTGGTCGTCGTCGCGATCATTCTGATCCTGGTCACGAGTTCGATCTCGATCCTGAGCGTGTTCATGCGCGGCCAGGGCATCAAGCAGGCCGGAAGCATTCTCGGCGGGCACATGATGCGCGCCCGGCAGCTCGCCGTGGCTGAAAAGGTCCGGATCTTCCTCGAAATCGATGAAACGAAGCAGGTCGTCCGGATCTGGCGTGACGTCGACCCGGACGGTCCGACCTCCGCCGCCGTCACCTACAGCGGGGTTCTGGAGAAGGGCACGGACGAGCAGGTCGGCGAGGAGTATCCGCTTCCCAAGAACATCTCCTTCGACGTGGGGCCCCGGACGGCGTTCGGGACGATTGCGGCGGCGTCGCCGAAGTACATCACGTTCTTCCCGGACGGGACGATGGTCATGCCCGCGGGGGAGAAGACCTTCAATCCGAACACCGACCCGAAGTCGACGCGGTCGGCCGACATGGTGCTGATCCAGAACGGGCAGGCGCACGAGGTTTACATCGATCTGAGTCCTGCGGGCGGAAAGATCCGCAAGCAGGCTTATCGCACGGAGTAGGAGAAAACGAGATGCGGCCGATTCGCCGGAGCCAGTCGGGCTTTACCCTGATCGAGATCCTGATCGCCCTGGTGCTCCTGATGGTCGGGATCGTCGGGATCCTGTCGCTCTTCCCGGTCGGGATCAAGAACGTGAACGAGTCCGTGAAGGACTCCAATGCCGCGAACATCACGCAGTCGCTCTACGGTGCGGTGACGGAGGCGATGAGGCGTTCGGACGGGCTCACGGCGGTCGTCTGCCACGACGGCCTCCCGCTGTCGGGCGGCATCCCCATGGTGTCGATCACGCTTCCGTCGGCGGTGGGGGCGTCGGAGCTGTACCCGGATGTCGGGAAAGGGCGGCCGGGGACGGACACGACGCTGGAGGTGTACCAGATGGGGACGGACACGCGGACGATCAACGTTCTCAACAGCGTGCAGAACGGGGTCGGGGCGGGCGGGGATCCGACGGATCCGCTGAGGCAGTATTCGTTCCAGATGGAGGTGAGCAAGCCGCCGGAGTCGGTGATCGTGGTCGACACGGCCGGGACGACGACCGATCTGCCGCTGTTCTCGGTCCGGTTCGTCGTCTATCGCAGCTACTTCACGACTGTCGTGCCCGCCGGCGAGACGCACCCGGCGCAGGTCAAGGAGATTTCCGCGTTTGTCGCCGGATCCGGAGACTAGGAGCCACCGATGCGCAGAACTTCGTCCGGCTTCACCCTGATGGAACTGCTGGTCGCGGTCGGGCTGATGGTCATCCTGATGACCGCGGTCGTCCTGATTTTCTATCGATCGACGGACGTGATGAAGATCAACACGGCGCGCATCACGATTTACGAGAACGCGCGGCAGGCAGTGGACACGCTGGCCGGCGACCTTCAGAATTCCGTCCCGTTCGACGGCGGGCAGCAGCGGATGTGGTTTCAGAATTTCGTGCGTCCGGCCGGGACGGCGCCGGTCGGGGACAATGTGGACGGAGCCCGGGATTACGTCGGCATGGTCACGGTCGCGACCGCCCCGGCTCTCGGGACGCGGGAGTTGAGAACGGTGTACTCCGAGTACTATCTCCGGAACGACGACGACGCGGAAACGAACTTCACCGGAGCCGGCTACACGTCGGCGCAGCGCAGCCAGCGCCAGATCTTCGTCCTGGTCCGCCGGATGTGGGCGATCCCGGCTTCCGTCGGCGGCAGCGATCCTCTGAAGACCGCCCAGATGGCCGGTGTTCCGCTTTCGGTGCCCAGCTACGCGGCCACGACGGCCCCGCCGGTTCTCGCCCCGCCTTTCACGTTCATGTCCATGCCCCTGATCGAGGAAGGCGACCTCTGTCACTGGGTCATGTCCTTCAACATCGAAGCCTGCTACGACGCGAGCCCGACCGACCCGACCAATCCTGCGACCTACATGGAACTGGACGGGGCGGGGAACCCCTACCTGTCCTCCGTCATGCCTCTCGGGGACGCCCTCGCCACCGACCCCCGGATACCCCGCAAGTTCCGGATCACGATCCGGGTCATCGAGGGAGCCGGAGAACGCCAGGAGCGGACCTTCCAGCGCGAAGTCTGGTGCCCGCTGGGCGGTTAGCGCCGTGCTGAACATCTGATCGCCGGGCCCGGCCTCAACCGCCGGGCCCGGCTCGTTTTCCCGCCGAGGCATCGCCGCTTCCCACCAGCCCTCCCGACCTGTAAAATCGTCCCCGGCACCCCGGAGGAGCGACATGGCGGAGAAAAGCGACACGCTCGACCCTGAACGGATGCAGGGGGAGGAGATCGGCGGCTGCAAGATCATTGAGAAGATCGCCACGGGCGGGATGGGGACGGTCTACCGGGCGGAGCAGGTTTCGATGAACCGGATGGTGGCGATCAAGTGCCTCGCCGAGGATTTTTCGCGGGACCAGCAGTATGTGGGGAGGTTCGTCCGCGAGGCGCGTGCGGCCGGGGAGCTGTCGCACACGAACCTGATCCATGTGATGGACGTCGGCGTGTATCAGGGCGTGTATTACTACATCATGGAGTACGTGGACGGACAGAGTGTGGACCGGATCCTGAAGATCAAGTCCAGGCTGGAGCCGGAGACGGCGGTCGAGATCCTGATTCAGGCGGCGAAGGCGCTGGCGTACGCGCACGAGCACGACATCATCCATCGGGACATCAAGCCGGACAACCTGATGATCACGAAGGACGGCGTGGTGAAGATCGCGGACCTGGGGATTGCGAAGAAGCTGGACCCGAATCGCGACGCGACGGATGCCGGGCTGGTGCTGGGGACGCCGAACTACATGGCGCCGGAGCAGGCCCAGGACGCGAGTCTGACGGACCGGCGGAGCGACATCTATGCGCTCGGTTCGACGGCCTACCACATGCTGACGGGGAAGCCGCCGTACACGGGGAAGAACGCGCTGGAGGTGCTGACCAGCGTCGTGAAGAAGAAGCCGGTCCCGATCGAGAAGGTCCGGCCGGATCTGCCGAAGGGGCTGGTGCAGGTGGTGAACAAGATGATGATGCGGGATCCCTCGTCCCGGCACGCCTCGATGGTGGAATTGGCGAAGGACCTGGAGGCGTACAAGGCGGGGAAGCTGGCGATCCAGAAGGCGGAGACGTCGCGCTGGGAGGATGAGGACGACGAGGAGGCGGCCCAGAAGGCGCGCGTGGACCTGGAACTCGAGACGGACGAGGAATCCGCGCGCCGGTCGGGGGTGATTCTCCGCGGAAAGCCGAAGGCGGCGGGGGAAGCGGGCGAGTCGGTGAAGCTGAGCGGGACGCGGGTGATGCCGGCGGGGCCGGCTCCGGAGGCGATGAGCAATAAGGCGATCGGGGCGATCGTCGAGAAACCGAAGTCGAAGGTCGTTCCGGTGCTGACGCTGCTGGGTGCGATCGTGGTGGGGTGGATCGGATGGGTGGTGGTGAAACGGATGACGGCGCCGCCCGAGCCGTCTCGTGACACCGGCCGGCTGCCCACGGTGGTGACGGATACCGGCGACAAGCCCGCGCCGGGAGAATTCGAGGCCGCGGAGGCGCTGGCCCAGGCGCGGATGTTCGAGAAGAAGACGGGGATTTCGCGCCTGGACGCGATGGCCAGCTACACCCACATTTCCCGCCAGTACCCGGACACTCCCTCGGGAAAGGCCGCGGACGCCGAGGCCGACCGGATCCTGAAGGAGTGGACCACGGAGTTCGAGACGCGCATGACGGACGCGCGGAAGCGGATCGAGGCGCTCGGCGAGGCCGGGTCGTTCGTTCCCGTGATCGAGTCTTCGCGGCGCGCCCGGAGCGTCGCGGCGGGGCGCCAGGAGTTCCTGCAGCAGGTGAATCTGCTGGACCGGGAGATCCAGGGCGAGGCGCAGAAGCGCTTCGACGCGATCATGGGGGCGGGCCGGGCGCATGCGGCGAAGAAGGACTGGCTTCCGGCGATTGCGGAGGCGATGCGGGTGGTCGGCATGGAGCATCCGTCGTTCCGCGACGACGCGCTGAAGTCCGTCTCGGACTGGCGTGAGAAATGGCGGGCCGAGCGTGAGGAGGCGATCGAGGAGTACTACCGGATCCTGCAGGAGGCGCAGCGGCTCGGTCGCGGGGATGAGGCGTCGAAGGTGGAGCCGCGCCCGGACCAGGCTCTTGAGAAGCTGAAGACGGCGGCGAAGCAGGAGTCGCTGAAGTCGATCGCCGCGGTGCTGGAGCAGGATGTGGAGCTGTTCCGGGACGCGGCGGCCGCGGTGGACGAGGCCTGGGCGGTGGTCGGGAAGATGGCGGCGGACGGGGCGCGGTGGAAGTTCAGCAAGGAGGCGTTTGCGAACAACACCGAGGTCACGGTGAAGAAGGCGGAGCGCCCGCTGGTGATCGTGGATTTCAACGGGCGTCAGGTCCGGACGAAGCCGCTGGTCTACGAGGACATTTACGGCCTGGCCTCGAGCACGCTCCGGGGGACGCCGGAAGGCCGGAGGAAACTGGCGGCGTTCCTGTTCGGGCGGGGGGATGCCGCGGGTGCGCGCCGGCTGGTGGAGAAGGACGGGGCGGCGGAGTCGGGGGCGCTGCGCCGGCGGCTCGACGATTTCCGGATCCGGACGCAGCAGCTGCGGGGGGTCGCGGTGGACCTGCTCTCGTCGGAGGGGCAGCAGGCGTGGGATCCGAACAGGAAGAAGGGGGACTGGATCCCCAGGGCGAACGGGGAGGAGCTGTTCGGCTCCGGCGAGCCCGGGGAGATCGTGCTGGCCCAGATCCCGGAGGGCGCCTACGTCTTCGAGCTGGAGGCCCGCAAGGATTCCGGGCCGAGCGGATTCGGGGTGTTTTTCACGGCGTGGGGGGTGAACTACCAGTGGCAGATCGGGGATGAGACCAACACGTTTTCGATCGTGCGCGGAATCCCCTCGACCCGGACCGCGGACGTCGTCACGGCGGGCGACCCGATGCTGGTGAGGGTCGCCGTGATCGAGGACCGGGCGGTGGGGTGGATCAACGGCGAGCGGCGGTGGGAGATCTCCAAGTCGACGCCGGGGCAGCCGGAACCGGGGCCGGGGCTGGGGCTGGGCGTGCTGCACACGTTCGTGCGGTTCCGGCATGTGAAACTGGTGGAGCTGAGCCCGAAGTGACGGCGGGTGCGGCGCTGTTCATCAGCGATCTGCACTTGAGCGCGCGGTACCCGGACCGGAACGCAATGTTCTTCCGGTTCCTTGAGGAGCGCGCGGGGAGTTACGGGACGCTCTGGATTCTCGGGGATTTCTTCGATTTCTGGATCGGCCCTGCCCATGTGCGCCTGGAGGAACACCGCGACGTCCTGCTCCGTCTGCGGCGGCTTGCGGACGAGGGGGTGGCGGTGAAATTCATCTGGGGGAACCGGGATTTCCAGGTCGGGGAGGAGCTGGCGCGGTTCGCGGCGGTCGAGGTGCTCGGCGAGAGCGCGGAGGTCGACTTCGGCTCCCGGAGAGCGCTTCTGATCCACGGGGATTCGTTCTGCACGAAGGACACGGGGCACCGGGTCTTCCGGGCGGTCAGCCGGAACGCGGTCGTCAGGGCGGTGTACCGGGCGCTTCCATCGTCGCTGAGCCTGGGGATCGCGCAGCGGCTCCGGAAGCGGAGCGAGGCCGGCGTGAAGAAGAAGGCGCCGGAGCGGCTGACGTTCACGGAGAAGGAGATCCGGAAGGCGTTCGCGCGCGGCGTGGACACGATCATCTGCGGCCACTGTCATGAGGCGCGCGAGGAGACGTTCGAGCTGGGGGAGGGGAGGCGCGGGACGCTCTGGACTCTGGGGGCGTGGGAGGAGGAGGCGAGTTATCTGGAGTTTTCCGGGGGCGAGTTCGGGCGGCGCGTCTTCCGTTGAGTCCGCGGCGGGGGGCCCGCGCCTGGGCGGCTCCGCGATACAATCGTGCCGTTCAGACGAAGCGGTCTGCGGCGGCCTGCAGGGAGGGAGACGGGAACCGGTGTCGTTGAACCGCGATGAGGATCGACGACGACGCAGGATGTTGAAAGACGCGAGGATGGATGGCGCAGGAGCATCGTGGAACTGCTGAGGGGCGCGGGCCGGGAATCGCCGGGTTCTGCGGTCCGGGGTGCGGGTGAGGGGGTGAGGCCGATGATCGAGATGAAGGACGTCTTCAAGGCGGCGATCGGCGGGCGTGCGAGCGACGTCATTCTGACGGCCGGTTCGCCGCCGGTGTTCCGGATCAACGGCGAACTCGTGCCGGGGCAGACGCCCCCCCTCAGTGTCGAGGAGGTCGGGGCGATCGTCACGGGGCTGCTGCGGCCTGAGCAGCGGGAGAGGCTGGAGCGGCAGCGGGAGCTCGACTTCTCCCTCTGCACGGACGGCGTGCACCGGTTCCGCGGGAACGCGTTCTGGCAGCGCGGGGCGCTGGCGGCGGCGTTCCGGCTGATTCCCGACCGCGTGCCCTCGCTGAAGGACCTGGGGCTGCCGGCGGTGGTGGAGGAGTTCGCGCTGGCCGCCATGGGGCTGGTGCTTCTGAGCGGTCCCACGGGGCACGGGAAGTCGACGTCGCTCGCCGCGATGCTGAACCTGATCAACGAGCGGAAGCGTGTCCACATCGTGACGATCGAGGATCCGATCGAGTTCGTGCATGCGAACCGGAAGAGTGTGATCGAGCAGCGGGAGGTCGGGGACGATACTTTGTCGTTCGCGAACGCGCTCCGGGCGGTGCTGAGGCAGGCGCCGGACGTGATTCTCGTCGGGGAGATGCGGGACCCCGAGTCGATCGCGGCGGCGATCACGGCCGCGGAGACCGGGCATCTGGTCTTCGCGACGGTCCACACGAACGATTCCGTGCAGGCGATCGACAGGCTGATCGACGTGTTTCCGAGCCACCAGCAGAACCAGGTCCGGGCGCAGCTGTCGATGTCGCTCCTCGCGGTCATTTCGCAGAGGCTGATCCGGAAGACGGACGGCCGCGGGCGGGTCGCGGCGGTCGAGGTGCTCCGGAACGTCGCGGCGGTCGCGAACCTGGTCCGCGAGGGGAAGACGCACCAGATCTACACGATCCTGGAGACGCATGCACGGGACGGGATGTGCACGCTGGACGCCTCGCTGAAGGATCTGTACCTGACCGGGCAGGTGTCCCTCGAGGAGGCTCGGCGGCGGATGCGCAATCCCGCCTCGCTGGAGAAGCTCTGACGTGATCGGGCTGCAGATCGCCGGATTCGTGGCGCTCTTCGGCGGGGCGATCGCATCCGCCGTGGTCATCCTGCGGACGGAGCATCTGCGCGACGACGGACGCTTCCAGGCGGCCGCGCTGGTCTGGATGGTGATGTCCGGGTGGCTGTACCTCTGGACCCAGGGGTTCAGCATCGGCACGCTGGTCACGCTTCTCCCGGCCGGCGGGCTCTGGGCGATCACGGGTGCCTACGTCATGGCCGCGACGGTGGTGCGTCTGCGGACCTGGGCGCTCGGGGACCGTACGATGCCGGTCGAGCCCACGTTCGACAGGGCGGAGGCCGCGGAGCGCCGGGGGGATTCCGAAGGCGCGCTGGACCTGTTTCGAGACGCCGTGCAGAGGCATCCCGGGCATCCGGAGACGCGCCGGCGGCTGGGCGAGGCGTTTCTGAAGGCGGGGGACGTCGACCAGGGGATCGCCGAGCTCCGGACGGCGCTCGGGTTGACCGAGGATCCGGAGCGGAAGATTCTCGCGGCGCTTCGGGTCGTGGACCTGCTGGTCGGGAAGAAGAAGGACCTGTTCAATGCCGGCCTGATCCTGCAGGAGATTGAGCGGGACTACGCGGGGACGAAGGTGGGGGAGCTGGCGCGGGCCCGCCGGCTGGCGCTGTCATCGGGAGGCGGGACGGCCTGAGGTCCGCGGTCAGCGGCTCCCGTGGGCGCTGAGCCGCGCGTGGATCCTGGACAGATCCCGTTTCAGGTCCTCATCCCTCTCCTCCAGGATCCACCCTCCCAGGTTGGAGAGTCCCGTGGCCGCGAGTTCGCGCTCGAATTCCGCCCCTCCGCGGCGGACCTCCTCCGGCCAGACTCCGGCGAACCAGCGCCTGCATGCCACGGGCCAGCGGCCGCGGAGCAGCAGGGCGCGCATCAGGGGGAGGCGACTCCCGGGATCCACCGCGCTGACGACGGCCCAGAGGCGGTCCTTATGGGTGCCGAGCTGTTCGTAGAGGACGTCGAAGGCGCCGCCGGCGACGACGGCGTGGGAGGGGTCGAGGGCGAACCGGACGAGCCAGGCTTCGGTCGCGGGGTCGGCGTCGAGGACGCGGGAGACCAGGATGCGGGAGGCGATCGCGTCGGGGATGGCGGCGGCATCGAGTGCGCGGCGGACGGCCTCGGCGCCGCCCGGCTGGCGGGCCAGGATGAGCAGCGAGCCCGTCCGGTTGTCGGCCGGGATTCCGGTGTCGCGCGCGCGCGCGAACAGTTCGTCGGGGGGCGGGTTCCAGCCGGATCCGCGCAGAATCTCGTCGTAGAGGACGATCAGCTCTGGCGACGTTTCGCGGTCGAGGCGCCCGCGAAGAAACGCCATTAATCCGGGCGGCACGCTCAGCGGGTCGGTCCCGGTCCATTGCCCCTCGACGAACGTGGGTTTCCCGCCCGTTGCGGCGTTGAGGGCCACGAAGAAGCGCTCGCGGGGGGTCAGTGTGACGAGCGCCTCCTCGACGAGGGAGCGGGCGCCCGGGACGGTGCTGGCGGCGACGGCGATGGTGGTCCGGTGGGTGGGGAACGCCGCCCAGTCTCCCCAGGCCTGGCGCGGGCTGTCGGCGTAGATCGCGGAGAGCCTGTCGGTCGCTGCCCGGACCTCCTCATAGCTGCCGGAAGCGGTGACGGCGCGGATCTGCGCCTCGGAGAGCCGCCCGGGTTCCGACAGGAGCCAGCCCACGACGGTCCATGCGCCGGCGTAGAGGGCGAGGAGGGCGCCGGATCGGGGGGTCATCGGGTTCGCTCCGAGATGAGACGCCGCAGGGCTTCCGGATAGGCCTGCTTTTCCGCTTCGAAAACCCGGGCTCCGAGCGTGGCCGGGGTGTCGCCGGGCAGGACCGGCACGCGCTTCTGGAGGAGGATGGCCCCGTGATCATACACATCGTCGACCCGGTGGACGGTGCATCCCGACTCCGATTCGCCGGCGGCGAGGACGGCGGCGTGGACGCGGTCGCCGTACATCCCGCGGCCGCCGAATCGGGGGAGGAGGGCCGGGTGGATGTTGACGACATGGCCGCGCCAGCGGTCGGGGAGGGCGAGGTAGTGGATGAAGCCGGCGAGGACGATCAGGTCCGGGGCGTGCGGGGCGAGTGCGGCGTCCACGGCGCGTCCGTACGCTTTCGGTCCCGGAAAGTCGGCGCGGTGGATCTCGGCGACCGGGATTCTCGCGGCGAGCGCGAACGTCCGCCCGGTTGCCTCAGGCTTCGACGCCACGACGGCGACGATCCGGGCATCGAGTGTCCCGGCCGCGATCTCGGCGATCAGGTTCTGCAGAGTGCGTCCGCTGCCGCTGATGAGGACTGCGAGGCGGAGCGGCGCGGTCATCCCTGGCCGGTCTCGGCCAGGACCGCCACGCAGCGGGCGCAGAGGGTCGGGTGAGCCGGCGTCCGGCCGATGTCCGCGCGGTGATTCCAGCACCGCTCGCACTTCGCGTGCGTCGAGCGCGTCACCCGGATCGACACCGGGGGGGCGTCGGTTCCCCGCACCGCGTCGGGAAGCGCCCCGAGGTGGACGCGGACTTCGCTGACGAGGAAGGTCGAGGCCAGGTCGGAGGCGCGAGAGGCGAGGGTCTGGTGCCAGACGGCGTCCTCGGTGACCAGGTCGACCGCGGCCTCGGTGGACTTGCCGAGCGACTTTGCGGCGCGCAGTTTTTCGATTTCCCGCGAGAGGTCGCGGGAGACCCGGAACAGGCGGTCCCAGGCCGCGTCGAGTTCGGGGGTGAACCCCGATTCGCGGACGACGGGCCAGGTCGCGAGGTGGACGGACTCCTCGCCGCGTCCCGGCAGATGTCCCCAGACCTCCTCCGCCGTGTGGCAGAGCACCGGCGCGATGATCCGGGCGAGCGCGGAGACGACCTCGCGGCAGACCGTCTGGGCCGCACGCCGCCCGGACGACTCCGGTGCGAACGTGTAGAGCCGGTCCTTCACCGCGTCCAGGTAGAAGGCGGAGAGGTCGGTGACGATGAACGCGTTGATTTCGTGCGTCGCATGGGCGAGGTCGAAGTCGAGGAGCAGCGTCTCGACGCGGGAGACGAGCGTCTTCAGCCTCTGGAGCAGCCACCGGTCGACCTCCCAGAGCGCCGATTCCGGGCGCCCCGCGTCGAAGTCGCCGAGCGATCCCAGCAGGTACCGCAGCGTGTTCCGCCACTTCCGGTAGACCTCCGCGATCTCGTCGAACCGCTTCTTCGAGACCGGGATGTCGTCGGTGAAGTCCACGGACGCGATCCACAGGCGGACGACATCGGCCCCGAACTGGCGCACGAATTCGGCGGCGCCGGTCGGCAGGACGTACGCCTTCTCCTCCCTGCGCCCGCCCTCGGGGGCGGCCTTCCGGGCGTCGAGCTTCGACTTTGAGAGCTTCTCCCCCTCGTCGTCGACCACGAATCCGTGCGTCACGCACGTCCTGTAGGGCGAGACCCCCTGGGTCAGGACCGAGGGGAGCATCGAGGTCTGGAACCACCCGCGGTGCTGGTCGGTTCCCTCGAGATAGCAGTCGGCGGGAAAGTGCAGGTCCGGATGGGCCATGACCACGGAACGGTGGCTGGAGCCGGATTCGAACCAGACGTCGAAGATGTCGTTCCCCTTGCGGTACTCGGTCCCGCCGCAGGCGCAGGCCGGCGGCGTGCCGAGGAGTTCGCGGGCCGTGCGCGTGTACCAGGCGCCGGCTCCCTCGCGCGCGTAGACGTCGCGGACGTGCCGCAGCACCGGGGCGGACACGATGGGACGGGAGCATCCGGTGCAGAAGAAGGCGGGGATCGGCACCCCCCAGAGGCGCTGCCGGGAGACGCACCAGTCCGGCCGGTTCTGGATCATGGAGGTGATCCGGGTTTCCCCCCAGCCCGGAACCCAGCGCGTCCGGCGCACCGCTTCCAGCGCCGCTTCGCGCGACGCGTCGACCTCGATGAACCACTGTTCCGTGGCGCGGAAGATGATCGGCTGGTGACAGCGCCAGCAGTGGGGATAGGAGTGCGGAAGCCGTTCCTCGACAAGGAGGTGCCCGGTCGACCTGAGCTGCGCCACGACCTCGGGATCGACGTCGGGGACACGCTTCCCCGCAAACAGTCCCGCGCGCTCGTCATAGACGCCGTTTTCCCGCACGGGATTCAGGATCTCGAGCCCGTTGCGGATCCCGGTCCAGTAGTCGTCGTGCCCGTGCCCGGGAGCCGTGTGGACGCACCCGGTGCCGTCGGTCAGGGTCACGTAGTCGGCGGTGACGACGGGAGAGGTGCGGTTCATGAACGGGTGGGCGTAGGTCAGCCCCGCCAGGTCGGCGCCCTTCGTTTTTCCCAGCACGGCGACGGCTCCGAGTTTCGCGAGCGCCTTTGCGGCGAGCGCCTCGGCGAGGACAAGCCGGCGGCCCGCGCACTCGACCAGGACGTAGTCCGCCTGGGGGTGGACGGCGATGGCGAGGTTGGCGGGGAGGGTCCACGGGGTCGTCGTCCAGATGACGATCGCGGCGCCGTCCTTCGTGAACGGGTGTTCTGCCGGGGTCAGGGGGAAGGCGACGGTGATGGCGGGGGAGACCAGGTCCCGGTATTCCACCTCGGCCTCGGCGAGGGCCGTCTCGTCGCGGACGCACCAGTGGATCGGGCGGAGCTTCCGGTGGATCTTCCCGCGTTCCATGAGGTCGAGGAAGACGTCGAGCACGCCGGCCTCGTACGACGGGGACATCGTCAGGTACGGATTCTCCCAGTCCCCGAGCACGCCGAGGGACTTGAACTGCGCTCGCTGGATGTCGATGAACTTGAGAGCGTACGCCTCGCACCGGGCGCGAATCTCCCCCGGATCCGCGGTCCGGAATTTCGGGCCCAGCTCCTCGGCCACCTTGTTCTCGATGGGGAGTCCGTGGCAGTCCCAGCCGGGGACGAATGGGGCGTCCTCACCGCGCATGGAGTGGAACCGGACGAAGATGTCCTTCAGGATCTTGTTGAGGCCGGTGCCGATGTGGACGTTGCCGTTCGCGTAGGGCGGGCCGTCGTGAAGCACGTACTTCCGGGCGCCCCGCCGCGCCTCCCGCAGGAGCCGGTACAGCCCCATCGCCTCCCACCGGGCCTGGAGTTCGGGTTCGCGTCTGGGAAGTTCCGCCCGCATCGGAAAGTCGGTCCGCGGGAGCAGCACGGTGGCCTTGTAGTCCATAGGGAGGAGATTTATACCCGTCTCCGGGGGAGGGGTCAAAGGTGGGCTGCACTCCCGTCCGCGAGCCCCCGGAGCTTTCATTGCGGGGGCGCCAGAAGTCCGCTAGGATAAGCCTGTTACGTCTCGCCACCCGTTCCTCAGCACGTCCGCCCTTCAGCCCCGTCCCGTCCGTGCACCCAGTGAGGCCCTTGCCATGCGCCCCCTCGTCGCCAGCCTGCTCCTCCCGTCCCTCCTCCTCCTCTCCGCCTGCGGTAAACCCGCCGAGGGACCCAAACCCGCACCCGCCCCGGGCAACCCGCCCGTCGTCCCCTCCAACCCGGGCCCCGGCGATCCCACGCCCCTTCAGCCGAAACCCGGCCCGGACGGCGATGGCTGGCGCCCCATCAACGTTCCGGACACCATGAAGGACGTCCCCGCGACCGCCATCTTCCGGATGATCCGGACCAAGGACTCCGTGTTCATCGAACACCTCCAGAGAATCTTCTCCGGCGACGGCGGGAAGGACGAAGTCACCGCGATCAGCTGGCGGCTCGACGGCACCGACATCGTCAGGGAGATGGAGGCCTCCCCCGTCGACACGCACCTGTTTGTGAGGGTGAAGGGGCGCCGGATGCTGGAAAAGCGCTTCCTGGCCCCGGCGGGTTACTCCGGAGAAAAGCACGACTATGCGTTCAAGGTCGAGACGGTGATCTGGCGGAAGTCCGAGGAGGAACTGTCGAACGAGATCACGCTTCTCGAGGACGAACTCTGGGATGCGTACGTCCGGTCGATTGCGGACGAAGGGGCGACGGCGATGGTGGAGACCTGGGTGGAGGACCAGAAGAGGGCGGAGAATCTCGGCTGGGGGATCACCGACCGCCAGTACAACCCTTCGGTTCTGCCGTTCGAGAACGTGGTGGACGCGTTCCGGCGGATCGGGAAGCTTCAGGACGAGATTGCGAAGAAAGCCGGTGGGATACCGGAGGCCGCGGCCTGGCTTCGGCTCCAGAAGGAGTGGGGGCACATGCCCGGGTGTCCCGTGAACGGGGACGCGGACCAGGCGCGGGAGCAGCGGGCGAAGGAGAACATCGAGGCGCGGAGGCGGATGGCCGAGAACGGGCTGAAAGCCCGGCTGAAGGGCGGGCTGGTCATCCCTCCGGACGCCGCGGGGGAGTTCCTGAAGGCGACCGATCCGACGATGGGGCAGGCGCTGGCGCGTGCCGCGGGGGAATGCGGGCAGACGCAGCTGGCGGCGGAACTGGTGCTTGCGATCTGCGCGCTGCCGCAGGCGGACGTCAGCTGGAAGAATGCGACGCTGTCGGCGATGAAGCAGCTGGTGTCGGACGATGCGGCGTTCTTCGAGTCCTGGCCGGATGGGCTGTGCGCGAAGTTCCCTGGGAGGCTGCGGGACGCGGTGATCGAGTGGGCGAAGGGTCACCTGATCTATTCCCGGAACGCGATCGCGGTGCTGGAGGCGCTGCGGAAGGCGAAGCCGTCGGTGGCCTACGACCCGGGGGTGGACGGGATCATCCAGGAGCTGAGGAAAAAGTAATGCCCCCGCTCAGGATTGCCGTCCCGAACAAGGGACGCCTGTCGGACCCTGCCCTGGGGATGATGCGGGACATCGGCCTGCCGGTCGTCGGGCTGGGCCGGACCCTGGTGGCCCACCTGGCGGGAGGGGCGATCGAGGTGCTGTTCGCCCGCGCGGAGGACATCCCGGAATTCGTGGAGCTCGGGGCGGCGGACATCGGGATCACGGGCAGCGATCTGGTGCGCGAGGCCGGCGCGGAGGTGGAGACCCTGCTCCCCCTCGGGTTCGGCATCTGCCGGCTCGTGGTCGCGGTGCCGGAACACTCCCTCATGAAAACGGTCGAGGACATCCCCGACGCGGCGGTCGTCGCGACGGCGTTCCCCAGGATCACGGGGGAGTACTTCCGCGAGAAGGGGAAGGTCCTGACGGTCGTTCCGGTCAGCGGGGCGACGGAGATCACTCCCTACATCGGCGTGTCCGACCTGATCACCGACCTTGCGGAAACCGGGTCGACCCTGAAGAAGAACCACCTGACGCAGATCGGGACGATCTGCGAGGTCAGTGCGGTCCTCGTCGGGAACCGGGCGAAGTGCTGCGAGAAGGAACACGAAGTGCACGAGGTCGTCGCCGCGATGGCGAGCGTGCTGCAGGCGAAGGAAAAGCGGTACCTGATGGCGAATGTCCCGAAGTCATCGCTGGACGAGGTCCGGCGGCTCGTCCCCGGGGTCAGCGGCCCGACGGTCATGAATCTTGCGGGGACCGACGGGATGGTGGCGATTCACGCGGTGGTGCCGGAGAAGTCGATCAACGGGCTCGTGCCTCCGCTCAAGAAACTGGGGGCGACGGGGATCCTGGTGCTGCCGATCGAGCGGATGGTGGTGTAACGAGGAGCGGAACATGCTGCGACAGGTCGACATCGGATCGCTGACGGGGGAGGAGCGCCGGGCCCTGCAGTTCCGGGCGCTGGCTGGGATCCGGGACGTCGAGGGGGACGTCCGCCGCATCCTCGACGACGTGCGGCAGCGGAAGGACGCCGCCGTCCGGGCGCTGACGAAGCAGTTCGACAAGGTCGAACTCGATCAGATCCGCGTTCCCGCGGAGTCGATCCAGGGGGCGGAGCGCGAGGTCGACGGCGTCGTCGCGAAGGCGCTTCGTGAGGCCGCCGATCACATCCGCCGGTTCCAGGAGATCCTGCTTCCGAAGTCGATGGAGGCGAGCGTCGTGCCGGGTCGGCCGACCTGGCGGGTGGGGCAGAGCGCGCTGCCGCTCGGAAGCGCCGGGGCCTACGTTCCGGGGGGGCGCGCGGCCTATCCGTCGAGCGTGCTGATGACCTGCATCCCGGCGAAGGTGGCGCGCGTGAAGCGGGTGGCGCTCTGCACGCCGCCGGGAGCGGACGGGACGGTGCCGGCGGTGGTGCGGTATGCGGCGAAGCTGGCCGAGGTGGACGAGGTTTACGCGGTGGGCGGGGCGCAGGCGATCGGCGCGATGGCGTTCGGGACGGAGAGCATCGCGCCCGTGGAGAAGATCGTCGGGCCGGGCAATGTCTGGGTCACGGCGGCGAAGAAGATCGTTTCGGAGACGGTGGCGATCGACTTCCTCGCCGGCCCGAGCGAAGTCCTGGTGATCTCCGACGGGCGGAGCGGGGCCGACCTGGCGGCCTGCGAGCTGATCGCGCAGGCGGAGCACGATCCCGCCGCGGTCTGCGTCGTGGTCACCACCAGCCCGGAATGGGTCCGCGACGTCAACGCAGAGCTGGAGTCCCAGCTCGCGGACCTGCCGCGGAAGGCGATCGCGGAGGAGGCGCTTCGCCGCAACGGCCGCGCCTTCGTGGCGTCGAGCGGGCAGGAAGCGATCGACTTCGTGAACGCGTTCGCGCCGGAGCACCTGATGGTCCTGGGCGCGGATCCGCGCAACCTGCTCGAGAGGTTCACGACCGCCGGGTGCGTCTTCCTCGGGGACTACACGAGCGTGACGATGGGGGACTACTGCGCGGGGACGAACCATGTCATCCCGAGCGGGGGCGAGTCGCGCCGGTTCCGTTCGCTGTCCAGCTCCGACTTCGTCCGGCTCGTCCCGTACGTCTCGGTCTCCGACCGCGGAGCCCGGACGCTGGCGCCGATCGTGGCGGACATCGCGCGCGCGGAGGGGCTCGAGGGGCACGCCCGCGCGGCCGAGCGGCGGATGCGGATGTGATGCTGCCGCCGCTCCGCACCCCGCTGCGGTCCGTCAGGGTTCCGGCCTACCAGATGGACGCGCCGGGGCTGCTGCCGATGCACGCGAACACGAACCTGCTGGGGCAGAACCCCGTGGTGGCCAGGGAGGCCCGGCGTGCGGGAACGCTGGAGGCCAACCAGTACCCGACCGAGAACAGCGAGGAACTCTGCGGGGCGCTCGCGGAACACCACGGACTGCCGCGGGGGTGGTTCCTGGCCGGGAACGGGTGCGACGAGGTCATCGACCTGCTCGCGAAGACATTCCTCGACCCGGGGGACGCCTTCGCCTACCCCGTCCCCGCGTTCGTCATGTACCGGTTCTACGCGGGGGTGAACTGCGGGCGCGCGGTCGAGGTCCCTCTCGTCCGGGACGGCGCCTCGTTCCGGCTCGACGTCGAGGGGCTGATCGCGACGCGGGCGCGCGTCATCGTCGTCGCCTCGCCCAACAACCCGACCGGCGGCGCCTTTCCCGTCGAGGACCTCATGGACCTGGTCCGGAGAGCCCCCGGCATCGTCGCGATCGACGAGGCGTACGCCGATTTCTGCGGGCAGAACCTCGTCCCCGAGACCCGCCGGTCGCCGAACCTGGTCGTGCTCCGCACCTTCTCCAAGTCGTACGGGCTCGCCGGCCTCCGCGTCGGGTACGCCGTCGCCCAGCAGCCCGTGATCGACGCCCTGCGCCGCGCCAAGCCTCCCTTCAACGTCTCGACCTTTTCCGAGCGCTGCGCCGCGCGCGCTCTCCGGGAGCGGGGCTTCTGGAAGAAAAGCGTGGCGGCGCTGCCGCGCGAGTGCCGCCGGGTGCGCGCGGCGTGCGCGACGCTCGGCTGCGAGGTGTTCGACAGCGACGCGAACTTCTTCCTCATGCGCACGCCGAGGCCGGTCGCGGCCGCGCTGGCGAAGCGGGGAATCCTGGTCCGCGACGTCTCGGCGCATCACCCTTCCCTTGCGGGGTGCGTCCGGGTCACGGTCGGGACGCCGGCGATCAACCGCCGGTTTCTCAGGGCTCTCGAGGCCGTCCTGTGATCGACGTGACCCTGTTCGACTACGGCGTCGGAAACCTGCACTCGCTCGGAAAGGCGCTGGAGAAGGCGGGGGCGCGGGTGACCGTGACCGGCGATCCCGCGGCGCTCGCGCGGGCTTCCTGCCTGGTCCTCCCGGGGGTCGGTTCCGCCCACCGGGTCATGGCCAGCCTCGCCCCCGCCCGCGCGGCTCTTCTCGCCGCGCTCGAGCGCGGCGTCCCGGCCCTGGGGGTCTGCGTCGGGATGCAGGTGCTGTTCGAGTCGAGCGAGGAGGGGGCGACGGCCTGCGTCGGGTTCTGGCCCGGCGCCGTCCGCAGGCTGAACGCGCCGACCCTGCCCCACATCGGCTGGGCCCCCGTCGCCCACTCCGGGGATCCGCTCTTCGCCGGAATCCCTTCCGGTGAGTTCTTCTACTTCGTCCACTCCTTCGCCGCGGGGCCGGACGGCGCGATCGCGACGGCGGCGCACGGCGCACCCTTCGCCGCGGCATGGCGGCGGGGACGCGTCTGGGGCGTGCAGTTTCACCCGGAGAAGTCGAGCGCGGCCGGCGGCACGCTGATCGGCAACTGGGTCCGGATCGCTTCGGAGATCCCGCGGTGAAGACCTCCTTCTCGGTGATCCCCGCGGTCGACATCCGCGGAGGCAGGGCGGTGCGGATGGTCGGCGGAGACGCCGCGACCGTGACCGTCGTCGGGGAGGATCCCGTGGCGCTGGCCGTGGACTGGGAGCGTCGCGGCGCCCGGTGGCTCCACGTCGTGGACCTGGACGCCGCCTTCGACACCGGTCACAACCGCGCGCTCGTCCGGAAGATCATCTCCGCCCTGACAATTCCGGTGCAGGTGGGCGGAGGTGTCCGCACCGACGAGGAAATCGGGGCCGTGCTCCGCCTGGGCGCGGCGCGGGTCGTCTGCGGCACCCGCGCGATCTCCGATCCGGAGTGGTTTCACGCCGCCGCCACCCGACGCCCCGGAAAGCTCGTCCTGGGGGCGGACGCCCGGGGACTCGACCTGACCGTCCGCGGGTGGACCGCCCCGGCGGGAGTCGGCGTCCTCGAGCTCATCTCCCGCCTCGCCGGGACCCCGATCGGCGCCCTCATGTACACCAACGTCCAGGTCGAAGGCCGGACCGCGGGGGTGGACTGGGAACCCGTCAGGAAAGTCGTGAATGCCTCCCCCTGGGCTGTCATCCTGTCCGGCGGCGTCACCACGGTCGCGGACTGCGAACAGGCCCGGGATGCCGGGCTGTCCGGCGTCGTCGTCGGTTCCGCGCTTTATTTCGGCAAACTCCGTTTTGAAGAGGCGCTCCGTGCGCAGCAGGAAACTCCGGCGTAAGACGAAGGAAACGACGATCGACGTCGCCCTGGAGATCGACGGCCGGGGGACCTACGACGTCGCGGTCCGCAAGCAGTTCACCAGGCACATGGTCGAGACGCTGGCCCGGTATGCCGGCTGGAACCTCCGCCTGCGCGCGACCGGGGACAACCGCCACCACATCGAGGAAGATCTCGCCATCGTCCTCGGCCGCGCCTTCCGCGAGGCCCTCGGGGACGCACCCGTCGAGCGCATGGCCCACGCGGTCGTCCCCATGGACGACGCCCTCGTCATGGCCGCCGTCGACATCGTCGACCGGCCGTACTGCGACGCCCCCGTCCCCGACCTCGACTACGTCCACTTCTTCCGCTCCTTCGCCATGGACGCCCGCATCAATCTCCACATCGACATCCTCCGCGGACGCGACGAGCACCACATCGTCGAGGCCGCGTTCAAGGCGCTCGGCATCGCCCTCAGGCTCGCGAGCCGGCCGACGGGCGCCCTGAAGAGCACCAAGGCCCGCGTCGAGTGGACGAAAGAGTGAACGGTCCCGCGGCCAGGATCATCCCGTGCCTCGATGTCCGGGGCGGGCGCGTCGTGAAAGGCGTCCGCTTCGAGAACCTCGCGGACATGGGGGACCCCGCCGCCCTCGCGGCCGCCTATGAACGGCAGGGCGCGGATGAGGTGGTCTTCCTGGACATCGGCGCGACCCCGGAGGGGCGCGGGACGCTTCTCGACGTCGTCCGACGCACCGCCGAGGTGCTGTTCATTCCCCTGACGGTCGGCGGGGGAGTGCGGAGTTTCGAGGACGTGCGCGTCCTCCTCCGGAGCGGCGCGGACAAGGTGTCGTTCAACACCTCCGCGGTCGAGCGCCCCGCGCTGCTGGCCGAGTGCGCGGACGTCTTCGGATCGCAGTGCGTGGTCCTGGCGATCGACGCGAAACGGGAGGGCGCCGGGTGGACCGTCCATGTCGCGGGCGGCCGGCGCCCCGCGGCGAA
>JABWAY010000231.1 GCA_013360825.1 Candidatus Brocadiia bacterium
GGGGGAGGCGGCGAGGGGGAGGGCAGGGGGGGGCGGCGCGGTCGTGGTCCCCCCGGCGGCGCCGGCCCGCCCCGCCATGTCCCGCGTCGAGGTCATCGGCTGAGCCGCGGGGTTCTCGAACCGGAAAACCGTCTGCCCGACGGTCACCCGGTCCCCGGTGTTCAGGAATTCGCGCGTGATCTTGCGGCCGTTGAGGAGGGTCCCGTTCGTGCTCCCGAGGTCCATGACGACCCAGCCGCCGCTCGTCAGCTCGAACCGCGTGTGCTCGCGCGACGCCTTCGCGTCCTTGATCGTCAGCCCCTCGCGGGCCTGCCGCCCGATGACCAGGGACCCGATCAGGTCGATTTTGCGGCCGTTGAGGTCGCCCGACTCCACGATCATGAACGCCACGAAATCCTCCGCCCGATGTCCGGATCGGGGATGCTACGGCATCGGCCGCGGGTTCCCAAGCCTTCTCGCAGCGACGCGGGCGGACCCGGAACTACTTCTCTGAAACCCACTCCCCCTTCGCGTAATAGTACCGGCCGTCGTCCACGAGGTCCTCGTCGTAGACCGTCAGCCCCAGCTTCGGCAGCTTCGGCCCCACCTGCTCCTCGATCGGAAGCGACCCTCTCGTCCGCGCGTCGGCCGCATCCTTCAGCGCCTTCAGGCCGCGGACGTCCAGGGTCGAGGCCGACGCCGGGCGAATCCCCTTGCAGCTCGGGCAGGCGGTCCGCGCCTTCCCCGCGCACTTCTCGCACCGGAGCTTCCCCGACCCCTTGCAGGTCGTGCAGGTCGTTTCCTCGGGCCGGCCGCCGACCGTCTTCCGGATCCGTCCCTTGCCCCCGCAGGGGGTGCAGGAGCGGTTTCCGACCCCCTTGCAGGTCAGGCACTTGACCGTCAGCGTCCCGCTGCACGTCTTGCAGGGCACGCGCGCGCGCAGGTCGGCCAGCAGGAGCGCGAAGCTCTTGTAGGTCGCCGAGTAGGTTCCGATCTGGTCGGCCATCGGCGTTTCCCGCGCCGCCTGCAGCTTGCGGATCGCGTCCTCCCACTTGCTGTCCAGGGCGAGCTGCAGGCCGTCCCGCAGCGTCGTCACCTGCTTGATCCTCTCCTCGGCCAGCGCCTCCTTGTGTTCCTGGAGCTTGTGCCGCAGGGCCGCGTTCTTCCAGTCCGCCTGGTACGCCCGCAGATAGTACGTCGCCGCCAGTCCGCGGTCCCCCTTGGCCAGCATGTAGTCGCCGAGAAGCGAGTTTCCCCTGCTGGCGAGGGAGTCGTCGAGGGCGATGCCGATGTTGGCCAGGCGGCGGATCGTCGGCGGATCGCCCAGGTTCTGCTCGATGCACCACGCCGCGAGGTCGACGTAGCCCGAGGGGTTGTCCGTCGTCAGCGCCTCCAGGCGCGCCTCCATGTCCTGGATGCCGCTGGTCCCGCGCTCGATCCGGTCGATCTCGGACTTCCGGATCGGGATCGTGCCTTTCGACATCTTCAGTTTCACGATCTCGTCCGTCTCGTCCACGATCGCCCCCTCGAACTGGCGGCCGTCCTTCATGACGACCTTGTCGGCCCAGGCGAAGAGGCAGAAGGCGAGGCAGGCGAGCGTGGCCAGGAATCGTTTCATGGGTGATCTCCTACCGGCCGGCGCGGCGCTGGTCGGCGTATTCGGCGAGTTTCGTGAGGGCGATGCGGATCTGGGCGATCCCGGAATCGGCCTTGTCGTCCGCGTCGTGGAAAGCGTCCTGGAGGGCCTCCGGGTTCCGGAGTCCGAGGATGGTGAGGGAGCAGAGGGCGTGCAGCCGGGCGACGCAGATCTGGATCGTGTTGTCGCAGATCAGGATGTGGGCGTCGAGCCGGGCGAGGATTTCGCCGGCCGCGATGTCCCCGACGGCGGCGGCCATGAGGCGGGTCACGACCTCGAACGCCTGGGAAACCTTTGCGTAGGGATCCTTCGGGGCGGTCGTGGGCCAGCGTGTCACGGCTTCATCGACCCGGCCGCTGATGGCCGGGTTGATCTTGCGGGCGACGGAGCCCCAGGCGGCGACGAACTGGTCGCTCAGGGTGGCGAGCTCCGCGAAGCGATCGCGGATGCGCCGGTTGCGGGCGTCCGCGAGGATGTTGGGCGCGGCGTCGCGGAGGGACGCCAGGCCGTCGATGACGTAGCGTTCGGCGCGTCCCGTGGAGGCGTTGAGCTGGTTCACATCGGCGATGCGGTCCCCGGCGGCGAACCCGTGCGCGGTGGCGGCCAGCATGGCGGCGTACACCGCGTCGACCGCCTCCACCGCGGGATCGTACGGCCGGTTGACCAGCGCATTGAGCCGGGCCAGCAGGGTCTCGGCGGCGCTGGTCACGCCGGTGGAAGGGTTTCCCGGGTTGTGAGGGGTCAGTGGATTGGTGCTGCCCGTCGTGCCGGTGCTTGTGAGATTGAGGATCATCTGCCGGGCGCGCTGGGCCAGCGTTCCCGCGGGAAACTTGTCGAGGTACGCCTGATAGGCCTTGAGGGTCGCTTCCTTGTTGCCCATCGTGTAGACATGTTCCGCGTTCGCCCAGAGGCACTCCTCGTCGCCGAGTTCCGCCCCTGCCTGGAGGTGCCCGGCCATCTGCTCCGCCTTGCGCAGCAGCCGGTAGGCCTCGGCGAGGCGGTAACGCAGGAACCCGCAGTCGGGGTGCTTGACCACCGCCTCCTCGCCGACCTGGGCCGCCTGGTCCAGCTGCGCCTTGAGCGACAGGACCCAGACGACGCAGGCGATCCGCGTCGGGCTGTCCGGTTTCTCCTGGATCGCCCGCTCCACGGCAGGGTCGGCCGACTCGAGCGCGCCGGCGCGGAGATACGCCCGCGCCAGCCACTCCTGCAGGTCGGGATAGTCCGGCTGGTGGCGAGAGAGTTCCTCGAAAATCGCCGCCGCCGGGCCGCCGTCCCCGGAGGTGTAACGGTAGAACCCGGCCTTCCAGAGGTGCTCGGGCTTCCCGCTGCCCCGATCGAACGCCTCCTTGAACTGCACCCCTGCATCGACCCAGTCCCCGGTCAGCACCGCCAGCTCGGCGCTCCCGACGCGGACTTCCACGTCGGCGGGATTCAGGTTCCGGGCGCCTGCGAGCTGCTCCCGCGCGGGGGCCGGCCGGCCGGCCTTCCAGTAGGAAAGCCCGGCCACCTTCCGCATCGAGAACTCGAGCTCGCCGTTGTGCGTCAGCTTGTCCGCGGCCGCGACGGCGGCGGCGGCGGCCTCCTCGAAGCGTCCCGCGCGGAAGGCGGCCGTGGCGCGGACGATGGCGCCCATCGGGCTGTCCGAGCCGAGCCGGGTCGCGGTGTCCGCGGCGGCGACGGCCTCGGCCTCGTTTCCCGTCTGCATCAGCGCCAGCGCCAGGCGCGCCCAGGCGGTGCCGTCCTCCGCCCGCTCCGCCGTGTACTTCCTCAGGGGGGCGACGCTCTCCGCGTACTTCTTCTTGTGGTCCTGGTAGATCACCGCGAGGCTCAGCCACGCCTCCACCATCCCCGACTCCGCCGCGCGCTTCAGCATCTCCTCCGCCCGCGCCAGGTCCCCGTCCTTCAGGCGGATCGTCCCCGCTCCGAGAAGCGCCGTCTTCTCGGTCGGGTCGGCCTGCAGGATCGCCTCGAATTCGATGAGCGCCTCCGGGCTGCGCCCGAGGCGCATGAGGCAGGACGCGAGCTCGACCCGCGCGAGCTTGAACGCCGGGTCCTTTTCCAGCGCCTTCCGGTAGAGAGAGACCTGCTTCTCCAGCGTGCGCTGCTGCTCGCCCGTCAGCCCGGTCGCTCCCGCCACGTCCTTGTTCGCCTCGTCGATGCTGAAGATCGACATCCGGCCCTTGCGCTCGCCCTCCAGCGTCTTGGCCTCGTCGAAGAAGTCCTGCGCGGACTGGGCCGTCAGCTTCATGACCCCCAGCACGCCGAGCGCGAGGACCGCGGCCACGGCCGACAGCTTCACGAGGCCCGGGATCCCGCCTCCGCCCCCGACCGCCGCCCCGCGCGGCTCGTCGTCCTTCCTCCCGCGCTGCACGGCCACCGCCATGCTCTTCGGCGACCGGGAGCACGCCTCGTTCCCGCACCCCCCGAAGCTCGTCAGGCACTCCCCGTGCTGGACCATCCCGCACTCGGGACAGGCTGTCTGCACCTGGTTGGGACGGACCTCCAGCCTGCAGAGGATGCAGATCTGCCCCCGCTCGGCCGGGGCCGCCTTCTGGCTGTGGACGTCCGTCACCTCGAGGTTTCCGCCGCTGTCGTCGTCCGAGTCCCGGACGCTCATCACCTTCTTCACCGCCGCAACCTGCTCCCCGGTCAGCAGCTTCGCCGCCAGCAGGATCTCCTCCAGGCTCCGCGCCGGCTTTCCCGCCGCCTTCATCTTCGCCTGAAGCCCGCGCGCACCCTGGAGCTGCGCGGCGGTCAGCACACCGGCGTCCAGCGCGGCCTTCCCGAATGCCGCCTCCGCGTCCCCCGCCGGGGCCGGAGCGCCCGCCGCCGGGGCGGACTTCGACAGCGCCCCGCGGAGGCGCTCCAGATCCGCGATCAGCGCCCCATACGTCGCGTGGCGCTCCGAGGGAACCTTCGCCATCATCTTCGTGATCACCGCCGACAGCGCCTCCGGGATCCCCGGGTTCACCGAGCTGAGCGGCGTCAGCGGCGTCATCGCGTGGCGGGAGAGCACCTGAAGCGGCGTGTCGGCCGTGAACGGCGGCTGCCCCGCGATCGTGTGGTAGATCGTCGCGCCCAGCGAATAGAGGTCGGAGCGCCAGTCCAGAGGGTCCCCGCGCCCCTGCTCCGGGGACATGTAGAGAGGGGTCCCCATCGCCACCCCCGTCCGCGTCAGCTCCACGTCGCTCCGCGTGAGTTTCGCCAGGCCGAAGTCCGCGACCTTGACGACGCCGTCACGGTCGACCATCAGGTTGTGGGGCTTGATGTCGCGGTGAATCACCCCCTTCTTCGAGGCGGCCTCCAGCCCGCGCGCCGTCTGGATCATCCAGTCCACCGCCGTCGCCGCCGGGATCCGCTTCTGCTCCTGGATCAGCTGGTGAACCGACTTTCCGTCCACGTACTCCATGGCGATGTACGGAAGCCCGCGGACCTCGCCGACGCCGAAGACGTTCACGATGTTCGGGTGCACGAGCGCGGCGGCGGCCCTGGCCTCGTTCCGGAAGCGCTTGACGTACTCGGGGTCACCCGCGAGGGCGGACGCCATGACTTTCAGGGCGACATGGCGGTCCAGTCCGTCTTCGACCGCCTTCCAGACCTCGCCCATCCCGCCCCGGCCGACCCTGGCTTCCACCCGATAGGGGCCAATGACCTCCCCCGGCTTCAGAAGATCTTCCGCGTCTCCCATGTCCCTCGCTTCCCAATGAGTCCCGCCAGTGTAGCAACCGCGTCCGGGCCCGCGCCATGCCAACGGGTTGGACGCCGGAATCGCCGCCGGGTTCGGCGGAATCCTTTTGCGCTGGCAGACCGGCCTCCCATCTGGAACACTCCGTCGATGATCAGGAATGAGGACATCCTGCTGTTCAAGAAGAGCGGGGAGCCGGGGCTTGAGACCTCGCACCGGTCGCGCACGGCGCTTCTGATCCGGCGCCTGATTGCCGAGTCGATCGAGGTGGGGGCGACGGACATCCACGTGGAGCCGGAGGAAGGCAAGGTGCGGATCCGTGCGCGCGTGGACGGGTTTCTGCGGGACGTGACGGAGTACGACACGGCCTCCGGGATGAAGGTGGTGGCCGCGATCAAGGTGTTGTGCGACCTGGACATCACGCGCAAGCACCGGATGCAGGACGGGTCGTTCTCGGCGAAGGTGGAGGGGAGGCTGGTCGAGTTCCGGGTGTCGAGTGTGGAGGAGCTCCAGGGGGACAAGATGGTGATCCGCATCCTGGAGACGCGCCCCGAGGTGATCGACATGCAGCGGCTGGGGCTTCCGGCGGCGACGGAGACGGAGCTGCGGGGGTTTCTGAGGCAGTCGCAGGGGATGCTGCTGGTTTCGGGGCCGACGGGGTCGGGGAAGTCGACGACCCTGTATTCGCTGCTGCGCGAGGTGGACCGGAAGCAGCGGAACGTGGTGGCGATCGAGGATCCGATCGAGTACCGGCTGGACTACGTGACCCAGATTGCGGTGGACGCGAAGCACGGGGTGACGTTCGCGTCGGCGCTTCGGAATTCCCTCCGGCAGGACCCGAACATCATCATGCTGGGGGAGATCCGGGACGCGGAGACGGCGCAGATCGCGATCCAGGCGGGGCTGACGGGGCATCTGGTGTTTTCGACGGTGCACGCGCGGGACTCGGCGGCGACGGTCCACCGGCTGCTGGACCTCGACATCGAGGCGTTCCTGGTCGCGAACGTCATCAATGTCTCGCTGGCGCAGAGGCTGGTGCGGATTCTCTGCCGTGCGTGCCGGAAGAAGGCGGCGCCGGAGCGCGCGCTGGCGGAGAAGTTCGGGATGGACCCGGGGGAGCAGGTCTGGGAGGCGGCGGGGTGCGACGTCTGCCAGGGGGCCGGGTATCGGGGGCGGACGGGGGTGTTCGAGCTGATGAGGGTGACGAAGCGGATTCAGGGGCTGATCATGGACCGGGGGCGCGAGGACGACATCCGGAAAGTGGCGATCGAGGAGGGGATGCTGCCGATCCAGCGCGCGGCGATGGAAAAGGTGCGGGTGGGGGTGACATCGATGGCGGAAGTCAACCGGGTGCTGGGGTAGGGGATGGCGCGGGGCGCGGACCTGGCGATCGTGGGGGCGCGGGTGGCGACGATGGGCGCGGCGCCGGGCCCGCGCTGCGGGGCGGGGAT
>JABWAY010000232.1 GCA_013360825.1 Candidatus Brocadiia bacterium
TCAGCGGGCCCATGAGGTCCGCCAGCACGCGGCGCCCGCCTTCCGCGGCGATCACGGGCTCCCCCCCCTCGCGCCATCGTCCGATCCCCCTGTCGCCGTCCGCCGGCGCCCACGCCATGCGGATCAGCCGCTCGGGGCAGGCCCGTTCGCAGGCGGCATCGCCATCGCACGTTTCCGGGCGCACCAGGGTCGCGAATGCCCACACCATCTGCAGACTCCCCCCGCGGCAGGCCCGGATGCACTCCCCGCATCCTGTGCACGCGTCGACGTCGATCCGCGGGAGCCACTTTTCGGCTCCCGTCACCGGCGGCCCGGAGCCGCGCCCGGCCCCGCGGCTCACTGCGGCTCTCCCGGGTCGCACTTGGCCGCCTCGGGGACCCGCGGCGTCGACATCACCGACGGGCTCGACACCGCCAGCACGGACGGCGGAACCACGAACTGCTCCTCGCGCGTCTGCGCCGGCTTCTGCCCGAACGCCCGGGTGACCATGAACCACGCCAGGGGGAGAACGCCCCCGCAGACGAAGATGGCAACCCCGATGCCGCGCAGCCAGGTGAAGTTCTGGAAGACCGCTCCCTGGATGTAGGCCTCCGAGCGTGCGAACGCATACCCCTGGCTCATGGCGGTGTGGAGCTGGTGGATGCCGACGGGGAAGAGGTCCAGGACGACCATGAAGGCGAGTCCGGCGTTCATGGACCAGAAGCACGTGCGGAGGAGCTTCGAGTTCCAGCGGGCGGCGGGGAGATTCCAGCGGGCGCAGAACAGCATGGCGGCGACGGCGAGGTTTCCGTAGACGCCCATGAGGGCAGCGTGGCCGTGGTTGACCGTGAGGTAGGTGCCGTGCTGGTAGTAATTGATGATGGGGAGGTTGATGGCGAAGCCGAAGACGCCCGCGCCGAAGAAGTTCCAGAAGTTGACGCCGATGAGGAAGAGGAAGCCGTCGGTGAGTCCGAAGGTGGCGCCGGGGCGTTCCCCCTGGACGCGTGCGAGGGTGTGTTCGGGGAGGTGGCGGAATTTCCAGGCCTCGATGGTGAGGAGGACGAGGGGGGCGACCTGGAGGGAGGAGAGGACGCCGCCGAGGGCGACGGTCTCGATGGACTTGGCGTTCCAGTAGAAGTTATGGGAGATCCCGATCAGGCCGGAGCCGAGGAACAGGACGGCGGAGAGGTAGACGACGCGCGCGGCGGTGAGGTGGGAGACGAACCCCATGAGGTAGAGGAAGTAGGCGAGGATGATGGTCGTGAACAGCTCGAAGAAAGCCTCGACCCACATGTGGATCGTGCACCAGCGCCAGAAGTCCGCGACGACGAAGTTGGAGTCTTCGGCGGCGACGAAGGAGGCGGAGAACATGAAGATGATGCCGGCGATGGAGTACACCATCCAGTTGGGGAGGGACCAGGTCTGGCGCTGGAGGAGGGCGGGCCAGACGCCGCGCGTGGTGATGACGAGCCAGAGGCAGAATGCGCCGTAAAGGACGTACTGGAAAAACCGGCCGATCTGCATGAATTCCCAGCCCTGCAGACCGAACCACCGCCGGAGTTCGCCGTCGCCGAGGACGCCATGGATGCCGAGGGGGATGCCGATCGCGGTTCCGAGGGCGACGGTGGTGAGCATGCCGAGGAGGAGCCGGACCGAGGCGAGCTGCCCCGGGGGCTCGGGGCGGCAGATCAGCGGGAGAACCCAGATCGTCGCCGCGAACCAGCAGATGGCGATCCAGAGAACCGAGATCTGGGAATGCCATGCCCGGGTCACGGTCACGGGAAGCGCGGCCCGCACGTCGACGCCGATCCAGCGGAAAAGATCGACGAAGTCGCTGATGGCGAGGAGGCCGGCGGTGACCTGGATGAGGAAGAGGACGGCGGCCAGGGTGAAGAGGCCGTAGGTCGCGCGCTGGGTGGGGGTCGGCTTGAACCTGTCGACCGTTTCCCCCGTCGCGAACGGAGGAAGCTGCGCGGCCTGCTGCTCGACGATGGCATCGCGGTCGAGCTTGCCGTAGTAGTAGAAGATGAGGCCGATGCCGAAGATCACGACGAGGATGCCGATCACGCTCCAGAGGACGAGGCCGCCGTGCGGCGTGTTGCCGGCGAGGGGGTCGTAGGGCCAGTTGTGGGTGTAGCTGTACTCGTGCCCGGGGCGCTGGGCGGAACAGAGCCACCCGCCCCACCAGCAGAAGGCGGCGAACTCGCGGATCCGGGCGGGGTCGTCGATGTAGTTCGCGGGCTTGAAGGTCTCCTTCCCCGCGAGGTCTCCGCCCGAGCCGAATTTCTGGCCGTAGTACCGGGCCAGGTTTTCAAACGCGCGCACCTGCGCCGGCGACATCACCACGGCGCCGGGGTCCCGGGTGCTCATCTCCCGTCCGCCGTTCCGCGTGTAGTAGGCGGGATCGTGGCGGTTCCGGCGGAGCTCCTGCTGGACCAGGGCCTGGACGACGGGGCGCCGGACCGCCGGATCGGGGATCCGGCCCACCCACTGGGCGTCGTAGTCCGCGATCATCCAGACCGCCATGAGGTGGAGCGCCTCGGCGGTGAAATCCGGGCCGCGCATGCCGCCGTCGCCGAGGAAGCTCCCGTACTCCATGAGCCCGTAGCGGAAAAAGACCTTCTGCCCCCGGGGGATGTCGTCGGCGGGGAAGACGACCCGTCCGTCCTCGCCGACGAAATCGGCGACCGGCGGGGCGTACTCGTAGGTCTTCCACCCGATGTACCCCACGACGGCGATGCTGACGGAGAAGATCAGGACGAAGACCTTCCACCAGTGCCGGCGCTGGTCGATCCACTTGACGAGATTCACGCGTTGTTTCTCCCCGTTCGGGTCCCGCCCTCCGGGATCCGGTGTTTCTACACGGAAGCGGCGGCCGGGTTTCGATTATTTAATGCCATTAAGAAAAACGGCCATTCGCGATCTTCCGGGAAACTCCGGCCCGCCGGCGGGGTTATCATGGCGCCCGAACAGTAAACCACATTCAGTAATGCCGCCGTCCGCACCGTTTTTCCGGAGCCGCCCATGAGCCGCGTCCTGATCGCCGCTTCTATCCTCGCCGCCGCCCTCGCGCTGGCCCCCGCGGGCGAGCCGGACGGCGGCACCGTCGCCCAGCCGGGCGAAAAGCTCGGCCAGCGCGAAGTCGCGTTCCACTGCCTGAACCGCCTGGCCTACGGCCCCGCCCCGGGGGAGGTGGACGACCTGCTGAAACGGGGCTGGATGGCCTGGGCGCTCGAACAGCTCGAGCCCGGGTCGATCGACGACTCCGCCCTCGAGGCGCGGATCGCCCGGGACTGTCCGATCATGGCCCTGTCGGATACCGAGGCGATCGCGGCCTTCCGCCCCCCCCGCCCGAAAAACCGCCAGGACCTGACCCCCGAGGAACAGCTCGCCCTCCAGCGGGAGGCGAACCGGCTGCGGCAGAGCGCCATGGAACAGCTCCGCTCCGCCGTCCTCCTCCGGGCCGCCCTCTCCCGGAGGCAGTTCTTCGAGGTCGTCGCGAACTTCTGGCGGAATCATTTCAGCATCGACCAGCAGAAGGACCAGTGCCAGATCCTGGGCGCGAGCTACGAGGAGCAGGTCATCCGGAAGCACGCCTTCGGGAAGTTCGAGGACATGCTGGTCGCCTCGGCGAAGCACCCCGCGATGCTCGTCTACCTGGACAACGTCCTCAGCCAGCGGCCGATGACCGAGCGGGAGCGGGCCATGGTCGAGCGCGCGCTGGCGAACCGGAAGAAGTCGGAGTTCATCCAGAAGCTGGAGCGGTCGCGCGGGCTGAACGAGAACTACGCGCGGGAGGTCATGGAGCTGCACACGGTCGGCGTGCGCAACGAGAACATCCCGGGCGGGTACACGCAGCAGGACGTCATCGCGGTCGCCCGGTCGCTCACCGGCTGGACCGTGTCGTTCGGCGAGGACCGGGTGGGGTTCACCTTCCGGAAGGAGTGGCACGACGAGGACCCGAAGTCGATCTCCGTGCTGGGCCTGAAATTCCCGGGCGGGGGCGGCGTCGAGGAAGGGGAGGAGATCCTCCGGCGCCTCGCCCGCCATCCGCTGACGGCCGAATTCATCTCCTGGAAGCTCTGCCGGCACCTCGTGAACGACGTTCCGCCCGAGGCCCTGGTCAGGGCGGTGGCCGCCGAGTACCTGAAGACCGGCGGAGATCTCAAGGCGGTCTACACCGCCATCCTGTTCAGCCCCGAGTTCTACAGCCGCGCGAACTTCCGGGCGAAATTCAAGACCCCGTTTGAGTTCGCCGTGTCGGCCCTGCGCGCCACCGGCTCCTCGATCGAGGACACGACCGAGACGCTGCGGATGCTCGAGGACATGGGTCAGCCGATCTACCGGTGCAAGGACCCCACCGGATACTACGACCAGGCGGAAGCCTGGCTGGACCCGGGCACGCTCGTCTACCGCTGGACGTTCGCCCTCCGGCTCGCGTCCGGGAAGATGCGCGGCATCACCCTGCCGCCGGACTTCTACAAGCCGATCCTCGACATGAAACCGGACGCCATGCGCGACGCTCTCGCCGGGGCCATCCTCCCCGGAGGCGTCGATCCCGCCACCGCGCGCCGCTGCGGCGAAATCGTGGGCGGGGACTTCCGGCCCCGTGACCGCGCTCAGGAACTGCTCGGCACCCTTCTCGGATCCCCCACCTTCCAGGAACAGTAACGGAGCCTCCCATGCCCGCCTTCAACCGCCGTGACTTCCTCCGCTCCGCGGGCGGAGCCGCACTCGCCGCCTGGGCCCATGCCGGACTGTCCCCGCTCCGCGCGCTGGCCGAAGACCCGGTCCGCACGTCTCTCCCGAAACTCGTCGTCCTCTACCTGCGGGGAGGTGCCGACCCGATCAACATCGTGATCCCGTGGTCGGACCCGACCTACCGGAAACTCCGCCCCGGACTGGCGGTCGGCGCGCCGGGGACGCCCGGAGGCTGCCTGGAACTGACGAAGGAGTTCGGGCTGCACCCGGCGATGGGCGGACTCCACGCGCTCTGGGGACAAGGCCTGGTCGCCCCGATCCTGAACGTCGGCTCCCCGCATCCGACCCGGTCCCACTTCGACGCTCAGGACTTCATGGAGTATGCCGCGCCCGGGGTGCGCACGATCACGGAAGGGTGGCTGAACCGGTGGCTGACGGCGACGAACGAAGGCGCGCGGCGGGACGTCGAGCTGCGCGCGCTCGCCGCCCAGCCGCTTCTCCCCCGGTCCCTCCGCGGCCAGTTCCCGGTGCTCGCCGTTCCGGAGGACAAGGCGCTGGCCTCGATGGACAAGTTCGAGGATCTGTACGGAGGAGAGAAGAAGGAGGGGGGGGGCGGCATGGAAGAGCGTCCGGCGGCGGGGTCGGAGCGGATTCTCGGGGCGGGGCAGGAGACGATCCGCAAGCTCAGGTTCCTGCAGGAGATCCTCTCCCGGCCCGGCGGGCGCGGCGCGGCGGCGTTTCCCGCCTCGCGGCTCGGGCGGCAGCTGCAGGGAATCGCGCAGGTCATCAAGGCCGACGTCGGGCTCGAGGTGGCGGCGGCGGACGTTCCCGGGTGGGACCACCACGCCCGCCAGGGGGGCCCGGACGGCCAGATGGCCACGATGCTGGGCGATCTCTCGAGTTCCATCGCGGCCTTCACGGAGGACCTGGGGCCCGACCGGATGAAGTCGACCCTGGTTCTCGTCATGTCCGAGTTCGGCCGGACGGTGGCGGAGAACGGGAACGACGGCACGGACCACGGGCATGGCGGGATGATGCTGGCCGTCGGCGGGCCGGTGTCGGGAGGGAAGATTTACGGGAAGTGGACGGGGCTGGAGACGGCGCAGCTTTACGAGGGGCGGGACATGCCGGTCCACACCGATTTCAGGCTGGTTTTCGCCGAGGTGCTGGCCGCGCATGCGAAGCTGGCGAAGTCGGAGACGTTCTTCCCCGACTGGAAGCCGGCGGGGCCGATGCTCGGGTTCCTGCGGAATGCCTGAGTCGGCCGCGGCGGGGGCCGGGGGAGGGGAGGCGGCGCCGGGCGGCCGGCGCCGGGCGGCGGCGACGGTCGTGGTCTGCGGGATCGCGCTGATCCTGTTTTCCGCCGTGGCGCGCCTCGCGCTGGACGAAGGGGAGCGGGTTCCGGGGCAGGCAGGGCCGACGCGGGTGTCGCAGGTCTTCATCCCGGAGACGCGCTCCCCCGGGCCTGCGCCGCTGCCGGACCCCGGCCAGGCGGCACCGTGAACGCCCGTGCCCAGCAGGGCGCGGCACTGCTGATCATGATGCTGATCCTCATCCTCGGCGTCTCTGCCTGGCTGGTCCGCGGCCTGGATGCGCGGGCCACGGCTACCGCGAAACAGCAGCAGGCCACTGCGGCACTGGCGGCTGCCAAGGAAGCGCTGCTGGGCTACATGGTGACCACCGAGGCGGCGTTTCCCGGCAGCCATGGCCTGCTGCCCTGCCCGGATATCGATGCCTCGGGCAGCTTCGCCGAAGGCCAGGCCCACGACAGCGCCTGCCTCGCGCGCTATCGCAGTGTCATCGGCCGCTTCCCCTGGAAAACCGTTGGCCTGGCACCGGCGCGCGGCAGCGTCGGCGAGTGCCTGTGGTATGCGGTGTCCGGCAACTGGAAGGCGGCGACGCTGGCAACGGCGGAACTGCTCAACCCCGATACCAACGGCCAGTTCCGCGTGCTTGCCAGTGATGGCCGCCTGGTCGCCGGCGAGACGCCCGCCGCGCGCGCGGTCGCGGTGATCATCGCGCCCGGGGCGCCGCTCGCCGGGCA
>JABWAY010000233.1 GCA_013360825.1 Candidatus Brocadiia bacterium
CGCGGGGGCGGGAAGCGGCGGGAGGCGAGCGCGGGGGGCAGCCACTGGAGCAGCCGGACGGGGGGGGCGCCCGGGGCGAGCCGGTGGAAACCGAGGTCGAGTTTCAGCAGTCCCTGGGCCGAGCCTGCGGCGGAGGCGTCGTCGCTGGCCAGGATCTGTCCGCCGTGGGCGGCGGCGGCGACCATTCCCGCGAGCCGGAGCGCCTGGCAATCCTCCTCCCGCCCCGACTCCACGCTCCCGGCGTGCACGCCGATGCGGACCCGGAGCTCTCCACCCTCCTCCGGCCACGGATGGGCGTGCAGGTCGGACAGAATCGTTCCCGCGCAGCGCAGCGCCGAGGCGCCGTCGGGGAACGAGAACGAGAACGAGTCTCCCTCCCTCCGGAGGACGCGGCCCCCGTGGGCCCCCGAGGCTTCGAGCAGAATCCTGTTGTGCTCCGCGAGGAGAGGGGCGAACGAGGAGCCCAGGCGGTCCCAGAGCCTGGCGGACCCCTGGATGTCGGTGACGGCGAACCCTCGGGTCGTCATGGCGGTTTCCCCCGCCGACGGTAACCGACCGCCGGGTCCGCCGCCCGGAAATTGAACAGGGATTCCGTGGCGCCACGCGGGGACGCCCGGTAATCTCCCGCAATGCCCAACACCTTGTCCGACAAACTGCTGTTCCTGGCCTCGAACCTGTACTGGACCTGGCACCCGGAGATCATCGGCGTCTTCCGCGACATCGATCCGGAACTCTGGACCCAGGTGAATTTCTCCCCGGTCGCCTTCCTGCGCGCTCTCCCGGCCGACGAGGTCGACCGCAGGTCCCTCCGGCTGAACCTCGAGAGCCGGATCAACTTCGCCTACCATCGCCTGGTCGAGTACCTCGATTCGGACCGGACCTGGGCCCGGTTTCACGGCGGCCCCCTCAACGCACGTCCCGTCGCCTACTTCTCCGCAGAGTTCGGCATCCACGAATCCCTGCCCATCTACTCCGGCGGCCTCGGGGCGCTCGCGGGGGACCACCTGAAAAGCGCCTCCGACCTCGGCGTGCCGATCGTGGGAGTGGGGCTGCTGTACCACCAGGGCTATTTCCGGCAGGTGCTGGACGCGAACGGGTGGCAGCACGAGGAATACGGGTTCATGCCCATCGACGACCTTCCCCTCTCCCCGGCGCTCGATCCGGCCGGGCGCCCGGTCGAAGTCTCGATCGATCTCGCGGGAGGGAGCCTCGGCGCCCGCGTCTGGCGCGCACGCGTCGGCCGCGCCACCCTGCTCATGCTCGACAGCGACATCCCCGGCAATTCCGCGGCGGACCGCGGGCTCACCGCGCGGCTCTACGGCGGCGACCGGCGCATCCGCATCCGCCAGGAAGTCATCCTCGGGTTCGGCGGCCTGCGGGCTCTGCGCGCCTGCGGGTTCGACCCCGGGATCTTCCACCTCAACGAGGGTCATTCCGCCTTCGTCACCCTCGAGCGCATGCGCGAACGGATGGAACTGGACGGGCTTTCGTTCGAGGATGCCCAGCGCGAGGTCGCACTCCGCACCGTCTTCACCACCCATACACCCGTCGAGGCGGGTCACGACCGCTTCGCGCCGGACCTGGCCGAGGAACACCTCGGCTGGCTCACCCATCGCCTGGGCGTCTCCCGCGAACAGCTCCTCGGCCTGGGCCGCGTCCACCCCGGGGACCACGGCGAACACTTCTGCATGACCGTCCTCGCCCTCAAGCTCTCTCGCGCGGCAAATGCGGTCTCCGCGATCCACGGCCATGTCTCCCGCCGCATGTGGAACCGCCTCTTCCCCGGGCATACCGAGCGCGAGGTCCCGATCGGCCACATCACCAACGGCGTCCATGTCGGCTCCTGGCTCTCCCCCTCGATGACGAAGGTCTACGAGCGCCATGTCGGCGAACGGTGGGCGGAACGGCTCTGTCACCGCGATGCCTGGGAGGGGGTGGCGAAGATCTCGAACCTGGAGCTGTGGGAAGCGCATCTCTACGAGAAGCACAAGCTGATCGAGTTCGTGCGGCACCGGCTGGCCGAGCAGGAGGCCCGGAGGTCTCCGCACGATCCCAGCGCCTCCGCGCGGGTGGCGCGCCATCTGACGCGCAACGCGCTGACCATCGGATTTGCGAGGCGGTACGCGACCTACAAGCGCGCGACGCTGCTCCTGCACGACATCGAGCGGCTGGCGAAGATCGTCAATCACAAGGACCGCCCGGTGCAGTTCGTCTATGCCGGGAAGGCGCACCCGCAGGACGAGGGCGGGAAGAGGCTGATCCAGCAGATCGTGCAGCTGTCCCGCGATCCGAGGTTCGCGGGGAAGGTCGTGTTCGTGGAGGATTACGATCTCGGCGTCGCGCGCCACCTGGTGCAGGGAGTGGACGTGTGGCTCAACAACCCGGTCAAGCCGCTCGAGGCCTGCGGCACCAGCGGGATGAAGGTGATGCTGAACGGGGGCCTCAATCTGTCGATCCTCGACGGCTGGTGGGCCGAGGGGTACGACGGGAGCAACGGCTTCGCGATCGGGACGGTGGAGTCGCACGCCCGGCCGGAGGTCCAGGAGCAGCGGGACTCGGAGGAGCTGTTCCGCACGCTTGAAGAGGCGGTCATTCCTCTCTACTTCCGGCGCAACGCGGAGGATGTCCCCGAAGACTGGGTGCGCCGCATGAAGAACGGGATCACCTCCATGGCCTGGCGGTTCAATTCGGACCGCATGGTGATGGACTACGTCTCGCTGAACTACGTCCCGGCGAGCGGCGGGCAGTCCGCGCGGATGCCCTGAGGGGACGGGAGACGGCGGCGTCCGGTCCCGAAGTTTCTTCGCCCCCCGGCGGTGTGCCGGCGGCTAGAATGGCGTCACACGGCAGCCAACCTGATCCGGGGGGATTCACGGACGTGCGAACCGAACCATGGCCGAATCCCTGAATCTCGCCGGCAAGCCGTTCGCGGGCTACCTGATCGAGAAAAAGATCGGGGCCGGCGGAATGGGTGTCGTGTTCCGCGCGAAGGACGAACGCCTCGGCCGCATCGTCGCGATCAAGCTCCTGCCGCCGAACCTGCTCCGCGACACGGACACGCGCCTGCGCTTCCTGCGCGAAGGGCGCACGGCGGCCAAGGTCGATCACGGGAACGTCGTCCGTCTGCTGGCGGCGGGGGAGGAGAACTCCTGGCCGTACCTCGTCATGGAGTTCGTGGACGGGGGGTCCCTGCAGGGCCGGATGGACAAGTACAAGAAACTCCCGGCCTCCGAGGTGATCGCCATTTCCCGCCAGGTCGCCGCCGGGCTCGGCGCCGCGCACCGGGTCGGCGTCCTCCACAGGGACGTCAAGCCCGCGAACGTGCTGTTCACGCGGGAAGGCGAAGCGAAGATCGCCGATTTCGGACTCGCGCGCGAGGAGTCCGGGGACATGAACCTGTCGATGACCGGAATGGTCATGGGGACTCCGCACTACATGGCTCCGGAGGTGTGCGAGGGGAAGAAGGCGGATCCCCGGAGCGACCTCTATGCGCTGGGCGTGATGATGTACACGATGGCGAGCGGGAACTATCCGTTCGACGGGGACGCGGTGATGCAGCTCCTGATGAAGCATGTCCAGGAGGTGGCGCCGCCGCTTGAGGGGGTCCCCGCGGGGCTGGCGGAGATCGTGGACATCCTGATGGCGAAGGATCCGGCCGCGCGGTTCCAGACGGCCGACGAGCTGATCGCGGCGCTGGATGCGGCCGCGGCGAATCCTTCGGCGCCAGCCAGCGGCTCCCGCGCGGTGGTGCGTCCCGCGTCCACGCCGCTTCCGGTTGCCCCGGCGATGGAAGCCTCGGGGGTCCGGCGGAGCGGGCTGGGCACGCCCGGGGGATCGTCCGCGTCCTCCATTCCCGCCACGCAGCTCCCGCCGCTGTCGATTGCGGCGCCACTCCCGGCTCCGCGGTGGCACCAGGCGGCGTACGGAGTGGCGGCCGCGGCGGTGCTCGCCTCGCTGGTTCTGCTGGTCTGGCTGATCGCGCGACCCGGGTCCGGCCGGGACTCGCGGCGGGGGGCGGGCACGGGGGGCGGGGAGAACGACCGCGTCGAGCAGCCGGTCGATCCCGCGGTCATCCGGAGGGGCGAGGAGTTGCGCCGATGGGCCGTCTTCAAGGCGCGGGCCCAGGAACCCGCCACCGACCTGGTCGCGGCGCTGGCCGAGGCGGACGCCTTCGCCGCGGTCGACCCGGAGGGTGTGCGGTCCTTCCGCGCCGACCTGCTCGAGCGGCTGAAGGCGCAGATGGCGGAGGTGATCCGCGCCCGCGAGGCGGAACTCGTGTCGCTGGCGGAAACCGACCCCGGACTGGCGGCCCTGCAGGCCCGGAACCGCGGGAACTGGGACGCCTGGCCGTTCGCAGTGGAGCTGAGAGACCTCGAGGCGCAGGGCGAGCGGCGCGTCTGGGATGCGATTCTCCGGAAGTCGCTGGCCGCGTCCGATCTTCTTCTCGTGTCCGGGGATTACCGGGCGGCGCTGGAACTCTGGACGAAACTGATCGTCCCCGCCGACTTCACGGCGCGGCGGCAGTCGGAGATGTCGTCCATCCAGGCCGCGGCGCTGCGGGCCGCGCAGGAAGCCATCGAGAAGGCCCCGCGCGGCGCGGAGGGGGCAAAGGCGCTGCGCGCGCTGGCGGGGAAGATGCCGAAGGAGATCGCGGACAACCTGGAAGCCCGGGCCTTCGTGCTCGAGAGCGCCGGGGCAAACCAGGACCCGCTCGTCGACCTGGCCGGGTTCTTCGTCAGCCGCGATTTCGCGGGGCTGCTGGAGCAGATCCGGCACCTCGAGGAGGCGGCGGCGACGTCGCGGCTCACCCCCGCCCAGCTGAAGCGGGTGCGGCGGGTCGCGGAGTCCAGCCGGCGGGCGCTGAAGAATGCGATGAACGGGTATCGTGCCCGGCAGGACTCGAAGGTCACCGTGAAGCTCGCGCGGGGCGGCGAGATGACCGGTGCGCTGTTCGAAGTCAACGACGACGACTCCGGGATCACGCTCGCGACCCGTGACGGCTACACCCGCCTCCCGGCCGAGGCGCTGGCGCTCCGGGAACTGCTCTCCAGCGCCCTGCAGAACGACCGCTCCAATGCGGCGTGCGCGGACCTGGCCGACCTGGCGGTCGGTTGCCGGGACCTGGAGGTGCTGCTGCTGATGGCGCGGCTTCTCGCGCGCAGGGGGGTGAGTCCCGAGCCCGACGTGGCCGCGACGATCGCGGAGTGGACCCCGGCGGAGGTCCAGGAGTCCGTGCGCGCCTCGCTGCGGCGCATCGCCGACTCGCTGGCGGCCGGGACGCCCGACACCGCCCGCGCGCGGGCACTCCTCTCCCAGTCCCGCGCCCTCCTTCTCCAGGAGCCGGACCGGACGGCGGCCGAACTCGCCCTGACCTTCGGCGAGGGAACGATCGCGCCGGAGGACCTGGACCTCCTGCTCGAGTCGGAGATCGTGGTCGCAGCCGACCGCTCCGTGACCGCCACCTGGAGGGACGACTCGCTCCTCTCCGACATGAGCCCGGCCTACGGCACGTATCGGGCGGACCTCGGTCGGGAAGGGCTGGTCCTGGGGGCCGGCGGCGTGACGGCCCTCGTCGTGACGGGGCTTCAGTACCGGAACGTCACCCTGCGGCTCGAGGTACGCCTGGAGGAGGGCGCCTGGGTGGCTCCCGTGACCGGCTGGAGGGGGCAGGGGGAGGGGCTCCCTGCCTTCATCGGCCAGGAAGGAGACCGGGTCGGCTGGATTTCCCCGACGCGCGAGGAACCCGGCGTGGCCCCTCTTCCCGACGACCGGTGGATCACGATCGAAATCTCCGTGCTGGACTCGACGCATACGCTCACCGTGAACGGCGTCACCACGCGCGGGCCTCTCCTGGCCGCATGGCCGGGGCGGACCGCCCTGCTGTTCACGGGAGTCGTGACCATCCGGAAGTTCGAATTGAGCGGGAAGGTCGAGCGGGTCACGCCAGGGGAAGACACGAAAATGCGCGAACTCCTGGCGCACCTGGCCGAGGGCGGAGAATCCGAAGTCCTCCCCGGCGCCTGGAAGAAACCGCCCACGAAGGCGGAATCCGCGGACCTCCAGGCCGATGGCACGCCGCAGTTCCTCACCCCCGCACGCTGGTCGCACGGCGATGCCTGGGTCGTCCGCTTCAAGGCCCGCCTCTCCGGCACCGGAACATCCTCCGCGTGGCCCGAACTCGTCCTCGACGCGCGCGCGGGGGCGGCGCTCCGGAAACGGTTCCATCTTTCGGGGAAATCGAAGTGCGGATTCGTGCAGGGGACGAAGTGGTCGAGCGCGGGGATCTGCGGCGAGCTGGGGGAGGGGGAGGAGCACGAGATCGCGCTCGTGGCGGACGGCGACTGGGGGATGGTCGCCGTGGATGAGCGGCCGGTCTGGATCGGGCACTGGGGGCCGGCGAAGTCCGGGGGTGTGGAACTCGGCGTGAGAAACGGGACGCTGACGATTTCCAGCCTCCGGATGCGGGCGATCCGACGATGATGAGGGCGGCCTCGGCGCTGGTCAGGGATGTCCGCGAATCGCGGGCGGCGGCGGCCGCTGCGGCGGCGACGGCGCGCCGGCGGCTGGGCGTCGATGATGCGTGATAGTGAATCGTAACGTGCTAGTGACGCAGAGGATGTTGGCAATGCCGAAGATGTGGACGGCTGCGATGTATTCGAAGGTGAGTTTGGCGTCGCCGGTGACGATGACTCGGTCGGCGGAGATGACGAG
>JABWAY010000234.1 GCA_013360825.1 Candidatus Brocadiia bacterium
TGCGGGGCTTCCCGGTCCGCCGGGCCAGTTCGGTCCGCGTCAGCTTCTCAAGCGCGACCGCCGTCAGCAGATCGCGCTCTTCCGGCTTCAGCAGACCCATCAGTTCCCAGACCCGGGACTCGGGCGGGTCGTCGTCCGGGCATCTCCCGCGGTCTCCATCGACTTCGTGCCGGCTCACGAAGCGTTCCCGCCTGGTGCGATGCCGCGAATCGCGCAGGAATTTGAGGCCGGTGTGCCGTGCGATTCTCGCCTCGAACGATGGGGTCGTCCGCGCGGACCGGGGGCGTGCCCCCTCGCACTCGATCCAGATCCACGCGTCCTGGGCGACGTCGTCGACGTCGAACGCGGGGAGATTCAGCTCGCGGCGGACCGCCGCGGAAAGCCGCCGGAACTGGTCCATTCCCGGGGCCGGCCGTATCCGGGGTCCGGGGTCCGGGGTCCGGCTTCCTCCACAACCTCGATCCGTCTCCAACATCGCTCGCTCCCTCTTCCAAGCCCTGCGAACGTAACTTCCCTCCATACATAAAGCACCGCGCCGACCCGAAATGACGAAATTTTCCGGAATCTTCTCAAGATTTCCGCGCCAACACGTTCCGCCTGTCGGGTCTCGGGGAGAGGCATGGCGCGCTGCCGACACTCGAACCTCCCGGCAATCGGGTGGATCCTCAGCAGGCTCACACCGGACGCGCCGACTCCCGGGAAGGTCTGGCGGGTTGCGCGGGACCTGCACGGAGCTTCCGGCAGGCCGCAGACGCCGGATGATCTCAGGCGATCGGGCGCGAGTCCCTCTGCGCCACGGCCGCTACCGCCCCGGCTGGAACAGCGCGGGATCCAGCTTTCCCCCGATCTCGAACGCCTCATACGTCTCGACCAGCACCCACCCCGCGACGTCCATCGACCGCTTCACGGGCGTCTTCGTCTTCGCGTCCAGCCAGAGCCGGACTTTCATGGCGTCGGGTTTTCCGGCATTGACGGTGTACCGGATTTCCGTCGTCTTCCCGTCCGCGTCCCCGGCCGTCACTTCGGAGATCGCGTGGGCCCCGGGGTCGGGGGCGGCGCCGCCCGACTGGAAAGTCGCCGATACCCCTGAGAGTGCGAGGACGCCCGCCCGCGCGAAGGCGCGAGCCAGAGCAGGGGAGAGCCCCTCCGGCGTCTTCTTCGCCTTGTCCACATCCGGCTCCTTCCACATCCGCGCCCCGTCGCTGATGTACGTCGCGACCAGCGCCATCCCGTCCGCACGCTTCCAGTTGAACTCCACCCGCGCCTTCCCGCCCGCCGCGAGGACGAGCGTCGTGTCGTGGATGTCCTTCCGCGGCCCCTCGGCCGACGCCTTGCAGACGACGCGCAGCGTCTTCGCCTCGGAGAGCCGTTTTTCCAGCGCCTCGAATTCCTTCCGGGCGGCGGCGTCCTTCGGTTCTTCGGCGAGGCAGGGGAGGGAAGCGAAGAGCAGGATCGTCGCGAGGCGTCTCATGCGGTCTTCCTTCTGCAAGGGAGGTTGCGGCGGTCACAATACCACCGTGGACCTTCTTCCCGGCTGCGAGGCCGCGTTCGACGCGCTCCTTCCGCTGAGGGCGTTCGGGCAGCCTGAGACCGGCTTCCGGTGCGCCGCGCTGGCGGCGGCGGGGTTGCCGGACGCGCGGGGGACGCTCGAACCGATCGCGCGTCCGCTGGTGGACGCGTCTGTCTTTCAGCATCCCCTGGCGCTCGTCGCGGCGGCGGCGGTCCACGGAGCCGGGTGGGAAGGCGAGACGGCGCTGGCAGCCCTGCAGGCAGTCCGGGACGGGTTGCGGGAGCGCGGCGTCCCGGCCGGCGGCGTACGCTCGGAAATTGCCGCCCTCACGCTGGCGCTCCTGGCTCCGGACCGCGCGGCCGCCCTCGACCGGATGGCGGCGATCCTCCGGGAGTGGGAACGCGTTCACCCCTGGATCACGGGGGAGGACGACCGGCCCCTCGCGGCCCTCCTCGCCGTCGGGGCGCGCGATCCGGCAGAAACCGCGGCGCGGTGCGAGGACATCTACGACGGACTCCGGCGCGAAGGGTGGTGGCGGGGAGGATGGCTCCAGCTGACCTCGCACCTCCTCGCCCTCCCGGGCGATCCCGCACGCGACGCCATCGCCCGGTTCCAGCGGCTCCACGGCGCCCTCCGCGACCGCGCCGTCGAGACGCGCTTCGACTGGCACGGCGAGGTCGCTGCCGCGGCGATGGCGGTCGCCCCTCCGGCGGAGATGGCGCGAGCGGTCGCGGAGGGGATCGGCGCACAGCGGGAACATCCCCGCCCGCCCTCGGCAGGGGAGGCCTTCTCCCTCGCCTGCCTCGCAGCCCTCCGCGGAAGGATGGGAGAGCGCGAATCCCACTGGCCGCTCCTCACCCTCCAGATCGGCGCCAGCGTGGCCGGATACCCGGGAAGGACGTGACCGCGGAGTTTCCGGCCTACTTCGTCAGCTCGACCTTCACCGCGAACGGCGCGCTGGTCAGCGTCACCATCCCGAACCCGTCCTCCCCGGCTTCCGCTCCCTCCGGCGCCGGCGACACCCCGGTCCTCAGCGTCGCCGTGATCTCGTAGTCCCCCGCTTCCTTCCAGTACGCATAGTGCGCTTCGCCGCGGAACCCGCTCTGCAGCGAGCGGAGCGGCATCTTGAACGATTCCCCGGGCGCAAGCCGCACCGCCTTCGGACTGATGAACTCCTTCCGGACGGCACGCCGCGGCACCAGGTTGACGGCCCCCTTCCCCTTCAGCGTCAGCGTCAGCACGAACGGATCCCCCTCCGTCCAGATCTCGACCGGCGTCTTCCCCGTGTTCACGATCTCGAGCGTGTGATCCAGCGTCGGCGTACTCTCCATCTTCGGGTCCTCGTACTCCCTCGCCGCGACGATGGCATTCTCGACATCCTTGATCATCCAGGGTTCCAGTTCGAACGTCCTCTGCTCCCCCGTGATCCGGACCTCCAGCGGCGTCGAAGCGGGGTCCGCCTTCGCGCCCTCCGGCTTCCGGTCTTCGGCCGGGACCGCGAGCGTCAGGACGAGGGTCGCGAGAACCGGGAGGCAGGCGACAAGACGGGGGAGTGCGCGACGGGGAGGGCAGGCGGTTGTGTTCATGCCGGAGAGATTAGCGGGGTGAAATCAGGCCGTCAACCGAACCGCCCCTACGCCAGCGACCGCAGCGCCTGCTCCAGCCTCGGCAGCGCCTCCGCGATCTCCGCCTCCCCCGCCGCCCCGATCGACAGCCGGAACCAGCCGCTGTCCTCCGGGACGCCGAACGCCTGGAACGGAACGATCCCGATCGACGCCGCGTCGAGAACCCATTTCCGGATGTCGGTGTTCGTGGCCAGCGTCTGCCCGCCGGCCTTTTTTCCGAACGGGTGGATCCGCACCGTGAGATAGATCGCCCCCATCGGCGCGATGCTCTCCACCGGAAGCCCCTTCGCCTTCATCGCCTGGAACCCGCCGTGCAGGAGATCCAGCCGGCGCTGGATGCCGCTCAGGAAGACCGTGTTGTAGGCCGCGCAGGCGGCGGGGTCGTCGAGAAGCGCGACGGTCGCGACCTGCTCCGCGCGCGGCGCCCACGCCCCGACGTGGCCCAGGATCGCGCTCATCCGCTCGATGACGTCCACCGGCCCGACCGCCCAGCCGACGCGCACCCCCGTCGCCGCGAACGCCTTCGAGATCCCGTCCACGAACACCGTGTACCGCGCCATCCCGGGAATCAACTGCGGCGGCGTCACGTGCCGCGTCCCCCCGACGCAGAGCGGCCAGTAGACCTGGTCGTACATCAGATAGAGCGGCCGCTCCCCCTTCTCCTCCCGCCGCCGGTTCTCCGCCAGGATCCCTTCGCAGATCCCCCGCAGCGACGCCTCGTCGATCGCCGTCCCGGTCGGATTCAGCGGGGAATTGAGGCAGACCATGCGGGCGCCGGGAAAATGCGGGCGGAGGGACTCGAGCGTCGGAAGAAACCTGTCCTCCGGCCGGCAGGGGACCGGGACGCCGACCGCGCCGAGCTGGTGGATGTAGTGGTTGTTGTTCCAGGAGGGAAGCGGGTAGATGACGCGGTCGCCGGGGTCGACGAGCGTGCGGTAGGTCCCGTAGATCACCGGGCGCGCCCCGCCGCAGATCAGGAACGACTCCACGGGGTAGTTGAGCCCGAGCTCCCGGGCGTAGTAGCGCTGAACGGCCTGCCGGAGTTCCAGGACGCCGTCGGAGGGCGGGTAGTTCGTCTCGCCTCGATCGAGCGCCTTCGTGATCTCCGCCTTCAGCTTCTCCGGGATCGGGAACTGCTTCGGGTCGAAGTCGCCGACCGTCAGGTTGCAGATTTTCTTCCCCGAGCGGATCAGCGCGCGGATGTCCGCGGCGATCTTGAGGATCTCGGAACCGACCAGCCCCTGGGCCATCGTCGAGACGCGTCCGGAGGACGTCTGGCGGGCCAGCGCGGTCAGGTCAGCGGGAGCGGAGCCGGTGGTGGTCGTCATGGGGGAAACTCTGCCACAGGATCGCCGCGCGGGGAAGGAAGAGCGTCCTGCGGCGGGCCTCAGGGCGCGCCGTCCGGGACGATCGCCTCCGCTTCTATTTCGACCCGCATATCAGGATGAACGAGGGCCGAGACCTCGACCATCGTGCTGGCGGGACGGATCCTGCGGAAGACCGCCCCGTGCGCCCGCCCGACGGCTTCCCAGTCGCTGATGCGCGTCAGGTAGATCCGGGTCCGGACGACGTCCTCGAGCCGGGCTCCCGCCTTGACCAGGGCCGTCCGGATGTTCGCGAGACACTGCCGCGCCTGCCGTCCGGCGTCGCCCGGGGCGACGATCCGTCCGTCCGGTCCGGTCGCCGTCGTTCCTGCGACATGGACCACGTTGCCGACGCGGACGGCGCGCGAGTAACCCACGACGGGTTCCCAGGGGGTTCCGGAAGAGACGTTCAGGCGGGTCTTTCTGGATTTCGGCATGTCGTCGGATCTCCCATGGCCGCTCAGCCCGGCGGGTCTCCCCCGGGATCCTCCGCCGTGCCGCCGGGCGCTACTTCAGATCTGCCGCGCAGCGGAATCCGACGGTCGACCTGGGGTCGCCCACGGCGTCCCCGGCCGCGCGGTCGAACGACCGCACGAGATACGGGTGCATTCCGAAAGATCCGCCGCGGACGACGCGCGCCCGGCCGCTGGAGGGCCCGCGCGGGTCCTCGGCCGGCCCGCCAAGGTAGGCGTCATTCGCGTACCAGTCCGCGCACCACTCCCACGCGTTCCCCGCCATGTCGAGCACCCCTTCGGCACTCGCTCCCTGCGGATAACTTCCGACCACCCTCGGCCCGCCCGTCCCGCCGTTCCGGTCGCCCAGGTTCGCGCGGACGGACGCCCCCGCATACGGCGCCTCGCCACCCCACGGCCAGACCTGCCCCGACGCGCCCCGCGCCGCCCGCTCCCACTCCGCCTCCGTCGGGAGCCGCTTGCCCGCCCATTTCGCATAGGCATACGCGTCGAACCAGTCCACGCCGAGCACCGGGAACTCCTCGGTCATCGTCCCCTCTGCACCCCATGCCGGGGGAAGATGCGATTTCCCGGCCGGCTGGTCGGGATGCCTCCAGGCGCCGTCGCCGTGCGCCTCCACATCCTCCAGAAACCTGCGGTACTGCCGCACCGTGACCTCCGTGCGGTCGATCGCATACCCCGCCAGCCTCACCCGCCGCGCGGGAACAGCGTCCGGATACCCTTCCGTCGAACCCATCACGAACTCCCCGGCGGGAATCCGGACCATCCCGAGCTCCGCCATCGTGAACGTCAGTTCCCGGGACTTGCCGGGCTCCACGGTCACCGTCTTCTCCACGTCGCAGACGCGGATCCGGTGGGTCCCGGCACGGAGATTCATGAAGCGCTGGGACCCCGCGGCGCGCGGTTCCCCGTTCACGAAGACCGGCGCGCCCGCAGGCACGGTGAGGTCGAGCGAGGACGACCGCGCGACGAGAGCTGCCGTGTGCGTCGTGACGTCGTCCGCCGTGACGTCGATCTCCGCCTCCAGAGGCTCATACCCCTCCAGCACGAACGTCACCCGGTACCGCCCCTCGCGCAGCCGCTCCACGGTCAGAGGCTTGCCGGCCGCTCCCGCGTCCTTCCCCTCGACGAACACCCGCGCCCCGGGAGGATCGCTCTCCAGCACCATCGTCCCGAACCCGATTTTCGCCAGCTCCACGCGCCGCTCCGCCACGCGCCCGCCCGCGATCTCGATGTCCGCCTCCCAGGTCCGGCAATCCGGCGACTCGACGCGGATGGTGTGCCGTCCCGCGGGGAGGTTCCTCAGGTCGAGGACCGGCGAAGCGGTCCCGAAGTCTCTGCCGTTGACGTACACACGCGCCCCGGAAGGAGTGACCGTCAGGGCCAGCCCGCCGATCAGGTTCTCGAGCCTCCAGACGGGGGAGATGGACTCCCCGGGCCCGACCGAGAATTCCCCGGTCAGCTCCGCATGGTCGCGCAGGCGGAAGGTCGCGACATGGCGTCCCGCCGCAAGGCCGTTCACCGACGCCGGGGAGAGCCCGCAGCTCCGCCCGTCGACAAACACCTCGGCTCCCTCGGGAACGGTCTGGAGCAGAACCTGCCCCGCCGCCGCCTCCGCTCCCGTCACCCCCGCAAGGACCGGATCGACCGTGAGCCCGGCGACGCGAACCTCGCCCGCCGCCCGCTGCCGCCCTTTCATCACGAACGGCGCCGCCAGCCCCAGCGCGGCGACCGCCA
>JABWAY010000235.1 GCA_013360825.1 Candidatus Brocadiia bacterium
GGCGTGGTAGGCCGCCTCGTCTCCCCAGGGGCGCAGGGCGGGTGCGGACAGGAGGCGCGCGCCGAGTGCCGAGAGCCGGGCGGACGCGGCCGCGACGTCGTCCACGAACAGGTAGAGTTCGGCGGGGGAGAGCCCTCCCGCCGGGGCTGCGACCGGGAGGGCGCCGGTGTTTCGCGCGTATCCTTCGCGCCGGTAGAGCCCGATCCGCCCGCCCCCGTCCGCCTCCAGCTCGACGTACACCGGGGTCTCGGCCGCCACCCGCCACCCGAACGCCTCCCGGTAGAACGCGGCCGACCTTGCCGCGTCCGCGACCGCCAGCACGGTGATCCGGAGCGTCGCCGTCACACCGGCATCTCCCCGCCGCAGACCGCGATCGCCTGCCCGGTGATCCCCCGCGCCTCCGGCAGACAGAGGTGCAGCACCGTCGCCGCGACTTCCTCCGGCGTGAACAGCCGGTGCTGCGGCGTCAGCGCCTCGATCTCGCGCCGCAGCTCCTCCACCGGCCGCTTCGTTTTCTCGCTCATCACCGCGAGATTCCGGTCCGTCATCGCGGAGTCGACGTACCCGGGACAGACCGCGTTCACCGTGATTTTTTTTGCCGCCAGCTCGACCGCCAGGGCCCGCGTCAGTCCGACCAGGGCGTGCTTCGAAGCGCAGTACGCCGAGATGTATGCGTACCCCTTGATCCCCGCGATGCTCGCGACGCTGACGATGCGTCCGTGGCCGGCGGCGAGCATGTGGGGAAGCGCCGCCTGCGTGACGGCGAACGCGGAGGTCGCATTCAGCGCGAGCATCTCGTCCCAGAGCGCGCGCGACGTCTTCGCGAACGGTGCGCTGCGCCCGGTTCCCGCGTTGTTGACGAGAATCGTGAGCCCTCCCTCCTGGCCGGCGAGCTCCGCCACGGCGCGCTCCACATCCTCCGGGACCAGGACATCGCCGCAGAGTTCCCGCGCCTCGCCCCCCGCCTCCCGCACGGTCCGCGCGACCTCGCGCAGTTCCTCCGCCGTCCGGCTCATCAGTCCGACCCGCGCTCCCTCGCGCGCCAGCGCGATCGCCACCGCGCGCCCGATGCCGCGCCCCGCGCCCGTGACCAGCGCGACCTCGCCCTTCAGCCTCCGCGCGGCGTCCATGCCGGAGGGGGGAACTACGACCCCATCTCCGCCTTGATCGCGTCCGTCCAGATTTCGATCAGCGTCTGCCAGAGGATCTCTCCGTGCTCGGGGCTCGACACGGCCGGCTCCCCGAAGTACGCGTCGTTCGCGCCCATCGCGCCGAACGTCGTCACCCCCTGCTTCATCTGCTTGACGAGGTTCAGCTTCACGGGCGGAAGCGTCTTCATCTTGTCCTTCTTGACCAGCTCCGCCCACCGCGTGGCGAGGAGCAGGGAGGTCTCGTACGAGCCCGCGTGGCAGTCCCCGCTCTGGAATTCGGGCGAGAGCCGCTGGGCGATCGGTTTGCGGCAGTGGTTGGTGAAGATGACGTGCGGGCGCTCGATGAAGTCCATCGCGACCTCCTCGAGCACGCGGATGTGCGCGGGCTCGAGATGCGAGTTCACCAGCGCGACGAACTCGCAGCCGTGGCGGCCGAGCGAGCGGAAGATGTCGGCGAACAGCTCGCGCGAGGTGTTCGGCGAGAGGGAGATCGTCCCCGCGAATTCGGCGGCGTAGTTCGTGACGGCGTAGTTCACCGCGGGAAGCACGATCGTCGGCTTCGGATGAAGCGCGCGCGAGAGCCGGTCACAGAGTTCCTGCGAGAGGAACACATCCGTGTAGAGCGGGAGGTGCGGTCCGTGGGCCTCGACGGCGCCCACCGGGAGCAGCGCCAGCGCGCGGCTGTGAAACAGCTCCTCGGCCTCGCGCCACGTCATGTCGGAAAGATGGTGGACCTGCCCCATGGGGCGGGGATCATAAACCGGCGCGGCAATCTTGAGAATACTTCGCTCTTCCCGGGTTAGCCTTTTGTTCGCAGGCTCACCCCTGGGCGAGCTTCTTGCGCTCGACTTTTCCCCGGTCGTTCCGCGGGAGGGAACGCAGCAGTTCGACCTCGCGCGGCGCCTTGTAGTGCGCCAGCTTCGACTTCACGTGCGCGATCAGCTCGGCTTTCAGCGAATCCTCGGAGAACACGCCCTCCCGCGGTACGACGAACGCCTTCGGCACGATCAGTCCCTGCGGATCTTTCCATCCCGTCACGCAGGCCTCCTTCACGGAGGGATGCGTCAGCAGCGCGTTCTCCACCTCGAGCGGACTCACCCAGATCCCGCCGACCTTGAGCATGTCGTCCGCCCGCCCCTCGTACCAGAAGTTCCCCTCGGCGTCGCGCCGGAACTGGTCCCCGGTGCAGTACCAGTTTCCCCGCAGAAGTTTCCGGGAGCGCTCGTCGTCCTGCCAGAACCCGGTCATCGCGCTGTCGCCGGAGATCCAGAGCGTCCCCACCTCGCCGTCCGGCAGCACCTCCTCCGACGGGCCGCAGATCTTCGCCTCGTACCCGGGGACCAGCCGCCCCAGCGATCCCGGCTTCACCGCCCCGATCCGGTTGGAAATGTAGATGTGGAACATCTCCGCGCTGCCGATCCCGTCCAGGATGTCCACCTTGAACCGCTTGACCCAGCGCGTGTAGAGCTCCGGGGGGAGGGCCTCGCCGGCGGAGAGCACGAGCCGGAGGCAGGAGAGATCCTCCCGCTCGGAACCCGGATCCTGGAGCATCTTGTTGATCGTCGTCGGGACGTTCGTGAGGATCGTCGGGCGGTGGCGGCGGATCAGCTGGAAGAGCGTGTCCGGCATCGACCGTTCCTCGAACAGCACGGTCGATCCGCCGACGGCGAACGGGAACCAGAGGTTCGTCCCGGTCGCGTACCCGAAAAACAGTTTCGGCACGCCGAGGGTCCGGTCGTTCTCCGTCATCTGGAGGACCTGTTTCGCGTAGCGCTCCGTGTTCCACGCGAAGTCGTGCTGGAGGTGCATGCACGCCTTCGGTTTTCCGGTGGAGCCGCTCGTGAACAGCCAGACGGCCGGGTCGTCGCGGTGCGTCGGCGCGTTGTCGCACTGCGCAGGCTGTTCCGCGCACACCTTGTCCCACGAAAGGAACGGCCCCGGGTCGCCGCCGACGACCAGCAGTTCCTTCAGGTAGCGGAACTGTCCGCGGATCCGCTGGATCCCGGGCACGAGCGACGCATGCACCACGCCGATCGGGGCGCGCGTGTAGTTGAAGTAGTAGACGTAGTCCTCGACGGGGAGGAGAGGATTCACCATCGCGAGGACCGCCCCGGCCTTGTGGATCCCCATCAGCGCCGTCACGAACGCGGGGCAGTCCGGGAGCACGATCAGCACCCGGTCTTCCTGCCTCACCCCCAGCGAACGGTACGCCCCCGCCGCCCGGCACGCTCCCTCGTGGATCTGCCGGTAGGTCCACTTCTCCTCGCGATACAGGACCGCGACCTTCTCGCCCCGCCCGGCGCGCAGGTTATGGTCGAGAAAGTAGTCCGCGAGATTGAATGACTCGGGAAAGGTCTCGATCACGCCTTCCTCCCATCGCCCCCTTGGGCCCCGGGGCGCGACAGGCGCGCCCCCCTCCGATGATTCTACTCCTCGACCCGCTGGACATCGTGCCGGTCGAACCCGGCGCTCACCGGGATCGAGGGACAGCGCACCCGCCACCGGCGCGGATCCCGGAAGTCCCCCAGTTCGCAGAACCGCACGATCCGGACATCCGCCCCCAGGTGGGCCTTCACCAGCGCGAGACCGGCGAACTCCATCGGCGTCACCGTCTCGTTCTTCTGCTTGATCGAGCAGAAAATCAGCCGTCGCGGCTGCGCGCGCATCACGACCACATCCGGCGACTTCGCGAATTTCGCGATGTCCGCACCCAGCTTCGACTGGAATCCCTGGAGCTCCGGGCCCACGAATGCCTCGAAGAGCGCGGACCCCTTCTCCAGGTGCCCTTTCCGTTTCTCCGACTTCGACCACAGTTCGAACCAGATGGAGGCCAGCGCCGTGTTGCCCCCGCAGGTGTAGTGGTGGACGGCGGACATCTCGAGGAAGTGAGCGCGCGGGGACTTGGTGAAGCGGGGGTCGTCGCGGAACTCCTCGGGGACCATGGACTTGTCGCCTCCGACCCATTTTTCCTGGTCGTGCGGGTCGAAGGTCAGGATGTCTTCACGGATTTCGACGAGCGGACGGGTCACGATTTTTCTCCGGAAAGGGCCCTGACCTGCTCGAGGCGTTCCCGGTATTTCGGGGGCAGCTCGACGGAGGACCATGTATCCATGCTCACGGCGACGGTGGTCTGGACGCAGCGGCCGGTGGGAACGCGGCCTTTCGACAGATCGTACTGGAAGACGACGCGGCTGCGGCCGAGTTCCCGGACGCGCATGTCGATGTCGACGTTGTCCCCGAAGTCGAGGGGCTTGAGGAAGTCGGCGTCGAGATGCACGGTCGGGAACCCGACGCGGTCGTCCTTGAGGACGACGGCATAGGGGAGGTCGAGGACTTCGCGGAAGAAGTCCTCCATGACGGTGTGGATCAGGTGGAATTGCCTGGGAAAGTAGAGGATGCGTGCGTAGTCGACGTCTGCGAATCGGATGGGGAGGGTTTTCCGGTAGACGCCGCCGGGGGCGAGTGAGGCGGGCATGGGGTGGGTGCGGGGACCTCTGGAGTGCGTGTGCGGGAGGGAGAGAGGGCAAGGATAGGGCGGAGGGCGAGGGGGTGCAAAGCAATTCGAGGGGAGGAGGAGGCGCGGGGGTGTGGCGCGGGGGGAGAGGAGGCCGCCCGGGTGCGAATTAAGATTCTTAATTAATTGGATTTGGCGTTTCCACCCCTTCCGATTATCATCTCTCCATCTGTCGCACAGGGGACCAATCAGGAGCCGCACGTGAAACGCTTCGCCCTCCCGTCCGCAATCGCCGCCCTCTGCCTCTCCGTCTGCGCCGGTTCCGCCGCCGCCCAGGACACACCCCCCGAACCGCCCCCCCCCGCTGATCCCCAGCCCGAGGAGCCGGGCCTCGTCTGGGAAAAAACCTGGCAGGCAGCCCGCACAAAGGGGAACGCGCTCAACGGCTACACCATCCTCTGGGTCACCGCCGACAAGCAGGCCAACGGCGAGGAGGCCGTCTCGACACACCGCCTCCTCAACAGCTGCTGGTCGGTCCCTCAGATCAACCAGAAGATCACTCCGCTCTTCGGCTGCTTCCGCGGCACCTTCGACGAGTGCAAGAACGCGGGCGCCGGCCAGCAGATGACGGCCGCCGGGGTCACGGCCGGCCCCGCCATCATCATCGTCGATCCCTCCGACGGCGACGTCGTCGATGTCCTCCCCGGCGCCGCGCAGTTCATGGAGGTCCTCGACCTCGTGGACAAGGTCGATCGCGGGCTCACGCGGAAGGGGTGCGAGCTGAAACTGGAGAACAAGGATCGGGCGAATGACCCCGAGCTCAACCTCGCGTACGGGCAGGCGCTCGTCCGCGCCGGCGACACCGACAAGGCCCGGACGCACTTCGCAAAATCCGCGAAATCGCCGGATCTCAAGCAGTCCGTCTATTCGCGGATCGGCATCGCGGTCTGCGACCTCAAGGACCGGAAGTTCAAGGACGCGATTGACAAGGCGGGGAAGATCTTCGAGGAGCTTCCGCCGAACGCCCAGGAGCCGCGTGCGGAATGCCTGTACATCATGACCTGGGCGTACTACGGCCTGAAGGAACTCGACGACGCTTCGAAGAACGCGGAGATGCTCACGACCCGCTACCTCCGGACCACGTGGGGCTGGAAGCTGCTGGACGACCAGGCCGACATCGGGTGGGACTTCGTGAAGAAGGAAAAGATCGACCCGAAGTAGCCGGAGTCCGGCCTGACGGACCGACCTCTGCGGGCCCGCCGGCGACGGCGCACGGCGGGCCCGGACTGTTTCTGCGCCGGGCCGTGTCTCCGTCCCGGGGAGTCGGTGATGTCGCGCGCGGTATCGGTCGTCTCGTCCGTGCTGGCCGTCGCGGTGCTGGCCGCGGCGCAGAACGCCCCCGGGGAGGGGACGGGGTTCGTGCCGAAGCCCCCGCCTCCGGAGGAGAAGATCCAGGGGCGGACGATCACGGAGTGGGTGGGGCTGCTGAAATCCGCCGATTCCTCCGATCGGAACATGGCCGCCTCGACGCTCGGGCGGATCGGAGCCCCCGCTGTGCCGGCCCTGATCGAGGTGCTCCAGACCGGGTCGCCGGAGTCGCGGGCCTCGGCGGGGACGGCGCTCGCGGTGGTCGGCCCGGCGGCGCGTTCCTGGGGCGGTGGCACATGGGAAGAAGGCTTCCGCCACGTCTGGCTTGGTTATGCCAACTCGAACGAAATCTATGACCCCGCCGATGGCAAGTGGGTCGTCAAGAGCGCCGGACTGCTGAAAGCGCTTCAGGTCTACGAGACGCTGGCGAAGAACGGTTGGCTGACGGTGGATGCGCTGCTTGCCCCGAATCCTTGGGAGCCGATCAAGTATCAGGGCTTCCCACAGAAGACCGTTGCTGTCGTCACGGGCGGTGATTGGCAGTGGGAGTTTGACTGGGGTCCCAACGGCGCGACGCCGATTGAAGGACTGCTTGAAAAGGTCGAACGCTGGCTGTTCCCGTCGGAAGTGGGCGATCCGTTCGCGTTCTCCGGCACCGGGCGTATCCTGGGTATCTTCAGCCAGTCGCCGAACG
>JABWAY010000236.1 GCA_013360825.1 Candidatus Brocadiia bacterium
GTTCTGGCGGTCTTCCGTGCGCCCGCGGCGCTCGCGCTCGCGGCCTGGCTTCCCCTCATCGCACCGCGCCGGGCGGTGCTGCCGCTGGTCGCCGTCGGCGGGATCCTGGCCGCCGCTGCCGTCACTGGATTCACGCTCCTCCGCGAGGCGGACCGCGGCGCACGGACGTCGCTGGCGGACCGGGTGGAACGCGCCGCGGAATGGCAGGATGCGCTGTACGCCGGCCTGGCCGAAGAGCTGGCCTCGAGTCTTCTCCGGCTCCCCGCGGACCGGCCGCCCGCGGAACGGGATCTTCTCGAGATCTGGGCCTCCAGCGCGGCGGCGCGCGAGGGGCTCGGCGTCGGCGTCGGCTGGAGCGACGGGACGTCGTGGTGGACGTTCGCCGTCGGGATGCCGGAATGGGATCCGAAAGCGCTCGCCGCGGCACCGTCGGCGTCCCCCGAACCGGTGGCCCTCCGCGGCGGGCTCCTGCTCGATCACACGGTCATCGCGGAGCGGCCGGGGCGGCGCGGGAAGACGATCGCCACGGTCCGCGCACGGGCTGATGAGACTCCCGTCTCCATCCTCCGCGCGGGCCCCGCTCCGGCCGGGACCGAAGCGCTGTGGCGTGCCGGACGGTGGCTTCCCCCGGGTCTCCTGGCGGATCCGCCGAAGCTCGAGGCGGGAGCGGAGGAGTGGAGGGTGCTGGAGATCGGGGGCGAGCGCCACGAGGTCGCGTTCCGGCGTCAGGAAGCTGCGGAGGAGCGCGTCTGGGCGTTCAGCCGGAAGCTCACCGGACCCGGCGAGTCGGCGGTACGCCTGCTGCGGGTCCTGGTGATCCTCGTCGGCTGCGGTGCGGGGTTCGCCGTGATGCTGGCGCTCCTCGCGGGCATCGCAGGGACGATCCCATCCGGCTGGACCGGGCTGCTGGAGGTGCGGCTGACGATCGCGCTCGTCGCCGTCTCGGCGGTCCCCCTGATCGCGCTCGGCCTCTTCGCCCGGACTCTGGCCGTTCATCCGCTCGACACCGCCCGGAGCCGGCTGGACCTGGAGACCGCGGGAATCGCCCTCCAGGGACTCTACGCCGCCCGGAGCGGGCAGTTCTCCGCCGTCGACGACCGGTCCGTCATGAACATGGAATCGCTGGTCGGGAGGGATCTCTGCTTCTACCGCAACGGCCAGCTCCAGGCTCTCGGCCAGCCCGCTCTCCGGAGCCTGGATCTCGTCCCGGGGATGGTCCCGGGTGCCGCGTGGCGGGCCGTCGCGCTCGGCGACTCGATGGTGTTCACGGAGACCGAGGGATTCCGAGGCCTCTCGGGGTCCGCGGGGTGGTACGCGGGGAACCGGACGCGAAAGGTGACGCTCGCGGTCCCGGAGGCGCCCGGTCCCCCCTCCCCCGAGTCGGGGCGCGCAGCCTCCCTCGCGCTCGGAGGGTGCACCCTCATCGCCCTTCTCCTCTGGCCCGTCTCCGCGCTGGTCGCGCGCCGCATCTCGGGTCCGGTCGCCGCGCTGACGAGGGCGGCGGAGCGGATCGAGGAAGGGGATCTCGCGGCGCGGGTCGAGGTTCCGGCGGAGGGGGAGGTGGCGGACCTTGTCGCCGCGTTCAACCGGATGACCGAGGGGCTTGCGCGCGGGCGGGATGCGCTTGCGCGGGCGGAGCGGGAGCGCGCGTGGCGGGAGATGGCGAGGCAGGTCGCCCACGAAATCAAGAACCCGCTCACCCCATTGAAACTCGCGCTCCAGAACCTGCGCGCGGCATGGCGGGCGAAGGATCCGGCGTTCGGGGAGCAGCTGGAGGAATCCGTCGACCTGACCGTCAACCAGATCGACATCCTCGCGCGGATCGCGACGGACTTCTCGCAGTTCGCGGGACGGCCGCGGCGGACCGTCCTCCCGCTCGATCTCAACGTGATCCTGCGCGAAGTGCTCGACCTGTTCCGTCCGACCGCCGCGGGGATCACGATCGTGGAAGATTGCGAGGAGGGTCTGCTGCCCGTCCCCGCGGATCGTGCCGAGATGATCCGCGTCTTCACGAATCTCGTGAAGAACGCGGTGCAGGCGATGCCTTCGGGCGGGATGCTGACGGCGACGACGCGCAACGAGGGGACCGAGGTCGAGGTCCGGATCCGCGACACCGGGGCGGGGATCCCGGAGGAGGTCCGGCCGAGGATGTTCGAGCCGTATTTCTCCACGAAATCCGAGGGGACCGGGCTCGGGCTCGGCATCGTCCGCCGGGTGCTGGACGACATGGGCGGCCGCATCGCGTTCGAGTCGGAGCCCGGCCGGGGGACGGTGATGATTCTCAGGATGCCGGCGGGCGGCGCGCCCGCGGAACGGGGAGGAGAGGCATGAAGCGCGGGGAGGCAGGGGGGATCGCCCGGGATGTCGCGCACGTCCTGCCCGCGGGGCCGCCAGCGGAACTCCGGCACCGCTATGGCCGGGACGTTCATCTCGTCTCCACGCCGTGGGCGATGTCTCTTCTCGCCCGCCTCTGCTCGCCGGACGTGCGACAGCCGGTCCTCGGCCGGCTGGTGCGGGCGCTTTACGGGGACCTGCTGGCGCAGGCGGTCTCGGCGGAGTTCCCGAGGCGGGAAGTGGACCTGGTCTCGCGGATGGCGGCGACGTCGCCGGCGGGGAGGTACCGCGCGACGGTGATCGACCCGGCCACGCGCGCGGTCTGCGTCAACATCGCCCGTGCGGGGACGATCCCGAGCGAAACCTGTTTCGACGCGCTTCTCGACCTCCTCGACCCGGAGCAGGTCCGCCAGGATCATGTCTTCATGAACCGGAAGACCGACCGGCGGGGGCGGGTGACCGGGGTGACGTTCAGCGGGTCGAAGATCGGGGGGCCGCTCGACGGCGCGACGGTCCTGATTCCGGACCCGATGGGGGCGACGGGGTCGTCGATGATCGAGACGGTCCGGCATCTGGTGTCCCGGGGGAAGCCGGCGAAGATTCTTGCGCTGCACCTGATCGTCACTCCGGAGTACATCGCCGCGCTGCGTCGCGCCCGGCTTCCTGTGCGGGTCTGGGCGGTGCGGCTCGACCGCGGGCTGTCGCAGGCCGGCGTGCTGCGGAGCGTCCCGGGGGCGCAGCCGCGGGGCGAGCGCGGGTTGACCGGGGTCCAGTACGTCGTTCCGGGGGCCGGCGGCGTCGGCGAGCTCCTCAACAATTCCGAGCTCTGAGCGGGGGATCCCGGGCGCGTCCGGGACGACCCGTCCCGAGGGTGGTACGATCCCGTGTCCATGAGGACACCCGCGCGCCGCCCCGACCGCCCCCCGGGGCTGCACTACGACGCCGGCTTTGTCGGGCCGAAGGACTACGCGGACATTCTCGCGTGGCTTCGGACCGTCCATCCGCTCTGGGAGCTGCGTTTCTCCGACCGCCGGCCTCCTCCCGGGGGCCAGCCCCAGCGGTCACTCCTCCGTCCCGTCTACTGGCTCGGCAACTGGCAGTTCGCGTGCCTGGACTACTACCGCCCGCCGGAGGGGCTCCGTGACCGGTGCGTCGCCGCGGAGGCCTTTCCCGCCGTCCTCGCGCGGCTCGTGCGGAGGATCGAGGATCTGACGCACCGCCTGTTTCCCCCCGCGATCGTCCCCGACGGCTGGCGCATCAATACCTGCCTGGTCAATCTCTACGGCGACCGGATCGAGAACGGAAAGCGCGTGGATGTCGCGCGCGTCGGGGAGCACAAGGACTTCGAGCCGGGGCCGGTCGCCTCCATCTCGGTCGGCGAGCGGGCGCTCTTCCAGTTCGTGTCGAGCCGGAAGCCCGGAAGCCGGGACGCGGTCGAACTGCAGCAGTGGCTGGACGATGGTTCGCTCCTCATCTTCGCGGGGAACCACTGGAAGCGCAGGCTCTTTCATCGCGTGCAGCGGGTGGACCGGCGGGCGAAGGCGACGTTCGAATTCCCGGTGGAGGGATTCGAGACCCGCCGGGTCAATTTCACGTTCCGGTACGTGCCGGACGAGCATGTGACGCCGTTCTCCGGGCTGTCTGCCGAGGCGCGCGAGGACATCCGCGGTTACATGGAGACGCTCGCGAGGCACTCATCCTGGTTCCGGGACCAGCTCCAGGGGGAGACGGCTACTCCCGCAGAAGACGGACCTGTTCCAGCGTCGGCCAGCCGTCCGCGCGGAACCGCGGCGGCCACAGGTCCGCCTCCGGACGCAGCACACCGGGGAGGATTTCCTCCACGCGTTCCCAGGGGGCCTGCACGATGACCGCGAGGTCCTCCGGCGCGGCGGGGTCGACGAAGACGATTTCGTCCACGCGGGGGAGAAGGGTCGGAACGCCGCGGCTCCAGGTGGCGACGGAACGGAGCGCCCCGGTCCGCCGGTGCTGGTAGGCGGTGAAGGCGGCGACGAAAACGCCGTCCCCCAGGGTCGGCTGAAGCAGTTCGCGCTGCTCCTCGGCGTCACGCCCCTCGGCTTCCAGGGCGTGTCGCGCCAGCTCCGGGAATGCGGGGTGCGCCGGCTCGGGGAGCCAGGGCGTCCACTCCCGTCCTTCCAGGCGGAGCAGCCGCCCGTTCATGGCGCGGGGCGGCTCGAGGAATTTCTCCAGCGACCGCGCCAGGGCGACGAGGGACTGCTCGTCCTCGGATCCGGTGACGAGCAGGATCTCGGGGCGGGGCATGGCCACCACGGGGTCTCCCTCGACCTTCAGCCCGCGGATCAGGTCGATCGAAACCGCCCGGGTCGCGTCGAACGAGTCGCGGTACGGGGAGAGGTGGAGTCCGTCGACGGGCCGCTCGAACGGCTCGCCGCTCCGCCGCTCGAGATTGGCCACCGCGGCGGCCACCGCCTGGTCGAACCCGACCCCCCAGTCCTCGAGCTGCCGGCGCGTCACGTACTGCACCGTTTCGGGGCGGTCGTAGACCACCGTGACCCCGAACGCCTCCCCGACCGGCCTCCACGACTCCGCGAGAAAGGCGGTCTCCGGACGGAACCGCGAAAACTCGAAGAAGGCGCGCTCGCGGATCCGGGGGAGGAGGTTCGGCAGCGCCTCCGCGAACGTCCCGGGGAGGTCGTCCGTCGCCGTGGCCGAACGGACCCAGCGCTCCATCAGCTCCGCGCGTCCTTCCCGCGTCGCCGACCGGTACTCCTCGAAGTAGTTGTGCAGGTTGATCGAGGTCATTCCGTCCTCCCCGATCTTCAGCCGGAATCCCGCCTCGTCGAACGCGATCGGGTCGCGGAGCCCCGTCTTCCGCAGCGCCCGCGTGAACAGGTCCGCGAATCCTGACGGAGTCTCGGGATCGGGCTTCTTCGAGAAGGGCCACATGGCGCCATCGTACCCCAAACGCAAGGCGCACCGGGGAGGAGGCTATTCCCAGGCGATCGCTTCCAGAACGTTCAGCCGCGCGGCGCGGCGGGCGGGAACGAGGCTGGCCGCGATGCCGAGGACGGCGCCCGCGCCGGCGGCGAGCGCGAGGGTCGACCACGGGATCACGAACGGCATCCAGAACCCGGTCTTCGCCAGAATGTAGAGCCGGATCGGCCATCCCGACCCGGCGAGCCCGGCGAAGACCCCGAGGGCGGAGCCGGTGAGCGCGATGAAGACGGCCTCGATCATCACGCCGCGCCGGATCTGGGCGCGCGTCGTGCCCACGGCCCGGAGGAGCCCGATTTCCCGGGTGCGCAGAAGGACGGAAATGAGAAGTGTGTTCACGATGCCGAGGAAGCCGATCACGAGTGCGATCAGGACCTGGACGTAGGAGAGCCGGAGGGCCTGGGCGAGGGTCGAGCGGGCGATCTCCTGCAGCTGGGGAACCGAGTAGATGAAGACGGTCGTGCGGTCCTTGAGCTTCTCCGAAAGCGCGCGGCGCACTTCGCGCTCGTCGGCGCCCGGGGCGAGGAGGATGTCGGTATAGGTGAGGGAGTCGTCCCCCCACAGCCGTGCGTAGGCGGAGCGGTCCATGAGCACGGTGCCCGCGGGCCAGGAGTAGTCCTCGGCGCGGCCGAGGATCCGGAAGGTCCGCGGGCCGGCGGGGGAGGGAAGTGTGACGGTGCCGCCGGTGTCGAGGCGGTTCAGCTCCGCGAAGTTGTCCGAGATGATGACGCCGTCCCCCGAGCGGAGCGCGGCCACGATCGCGGGAGTGTCGAACTGCACGGGGCCTGCGCTGCGGCCCCGCGCCCGGTGCATCGCGAAGAATTCGGCGACATCGACGGACATCAGCATGATCTCGATTTCGCCGCGGGGGACGAAGACGGCGCGGACCCCGTAGGCGGAGGCGACGCCGGGGACGGCGCGGGAGATCTCGAGGACTTCCGTGGAGTACGCGGCGGATGAGTAGAGCGCCGACTGCAGGTCGGTCGCGTTGACCGAGAGGTCGAAGGGGAAGGAGTCCTCCATCCAGCGCTCGGTGGAGAGCTGCAGCGACCCGACGATCGAGGACGTGGCGATCATGAGCGAAATCGCCCCGCCGAACGCCGACACGGTGAGCGCGGTGCGCTGCGGCGTCCGCGAGAGCGAGTCGGCGGCCAGGTACCCCTCGATCCGGAACAGCTTCCGGAGAAGCGGTCGCGCCGCCCGGGCCGCCCAGAACGTCAGCTGCGGGCCGGTCAGGGCGATCGCGAAGAACGCCACCGTGGTGACGGCGAGGAGCGCATCGGGCGGGACCCTCCGGCCCGCGAACGCGAGCGTCGCCGCGC
>JABWAY010000237.1 GCA_013360825.1 Candidatus Brocadiia bacterium
GCCCGCATTCTCGGCGGCCACCGCCTGCCCGCCGGCCGACGGGCGGGCCGGGGTCGGGCGCGACCGCTCGACGAAAACGGCGGCCAGATAGCCGACCGCCGCGGCGATCAGGAGGTAGGCGGCGAAATGGGAGCGCGGCACCCCCGGATCATACACGCCGGCGCGGCCCGTGGACGGCGAGATACGCAAGCCGCTCCCGTTCCGGAAACCGCTCGATCGCGTACCGGAGCATCGTCCGGGGCATCCGCGACCCGTGCCGGTCCAGGAAGCCCCTCAGCACCCCGAGGTCGCGCTTCCCCACCTCCCGCAGCATCCACCCGCACGCCTTGTGCATCAGGTCCTCCGGGTCCCGCAGAAGGCCCCGGACGAGCCGAAGCGTCTCCGCGAACCGCCCCTTCCGGATCCAGGCGAGCGTGGCGACGACGGCGAGGCGCCGGTCCCAGAGCCTCGGGGAGCGCGCCCAGGCACGGAGCGGGGCCTTGTCGCGGGATTCCAGGTGCGCGCCGAGGATGTGCTCGGCGCTGGCATCCACGAGGTCCCAGTTGTCGATCCAGGGGAAGGCGGCGACATAGGTCCGGTAGACCCGCGCGCGGGCGGCCTCGCCTCCCCGCCGGTACCGGTCGACGAGGAAGAGCAGCCCGAGGAGGCGCTCATCGTGGATGCGGGACCGGACGAGGGCGGGGATGTCGCGGTCGGGGAGTGCCCGGAACCGGCGGAGCAGCCCGCGGACCTGGGGGACCGACAGCCCGGCGAATCGCTCGCGCTCGCCGTAGCCGACGCCGCGGCACTTGAAAAACGTGAGGGTGACCGCCCGGCGGCGCGGGGACGCGAGGCGGGCGAACTCGCGCCGGAGGGCTGCGAGCGACGGGGCGGGATGTGAGGCGGTGTCCGGCGACGCGGTCACCGGCCGGGGGCCTTTTCGAGGGTCTCGACGTTCGGGTTGTGCTCCTCGTCCCACGCCCGTGTCACGAATTCCGCGACGCGCACCGGGTTCTTCCCCAGCAGGTCCTCCAGCCCCTTCATGTCCTTCGGCGCGCGGGTCAGGATCGCGGCCAGGTCGTTGTACCACTCCATCCCCGCCAGGTTCGCGGCGACGTCCGCCGGGCTGGACCGCCGCGGGAGGCCGGTGGAGGCGGACGCCGCGTGGGCGGCGAACGAGACCACGAGGTCGTATTCGCGTTTCCCCTCGGCGTCGACCCACCACGCCTTGATCGTCCGGGTGCGCCGGATCCACGCGACACTCGCCGCATCGGGCTCAAGCCCCTCCAGCCACCGGCTCACCCCCTCCGCGAGCGCGGCGCCCCGCTCGGGCTCCACCTGCGCCACCTGCCGGCAGAGAAACCCCTCCTCGAAGAAGTGTCCGAACTTGTCGGTCCCGATGGAAAGGTCCTGGCCTCCCGCCCGGATGAGAAGCGTCGGCGCGAAGACGGGGTGCGCGGCGCGCTCACGCCCCGCGAGCGTCCCGAAATCCAGCCCGGGAGCGCACGCGCGGTCGTTTTCGAGCGCGAGCTCGACCGCGGCGATCGAGCGGTTCTTCAGCGGGAAGACGAAGGCCTTCCAGACGGCGACGAGCGACTTCTCCGCGTCCCCGGGGGATTTCTTCCAGGAATCGCGGATGGCCGCGTCCCGCGTCCGCGTCAGGTGGGCGTCGACCGCCTCGTTCACCGCCGCGCGGTCGCCGCGCGACGGCGGGATGACCTCGCGCGCCGCCGCGGGAACGGCGAACAGGGCGCCGGCGGCCAGGCAGGCACGGATCCCACGGCTTCGGCGCATCGTCCCTCCTTCCCCGTCCCGGAAGTGTACCGCCCCCGGCCGCGGGGAAGGAAGGCGCTGGTTTCCTTCCCCGGAAGCCGGGAGCGTCACCTTCCTGTCATCCTGCCCTGCCGTCCTCCGGCGCGGGCTTCAGCGCGATGTGCAGCTCGTCCAGCTGCTTCGGGATCACCCCGCCCGGGGCCGACTGCATCAGGCACTGCCCCTTCTGCGTCTTCGGAAACGGAATCACGTCCCGGATCGAATCCAGCCCGAGCAGCAGCATCACGAACCGGTCCACCCCCAGCGCAATTCCCCCGTGCGGCGGCGCCCCGTAGTCGAACGCGTCGAGCATGAACCCGAACTTGTCCCGGATGTCCCCCTCCTGGAGCCCGATCACCGCCAGCACCCGCCGCTGCAGGTCCTTCCGGTGAATTCGGATCGAGCCGCCCCCCAGCTCGACCCCGTTCAGCACCAGGTCGTAGGCCCGCGCCCGCACCTTGAGCGGTTCCGTCTCGAGCAGCGCCACGTCGTCCGGCATCGGGCTCGTGAACACGTGATGCTTCGCCTGCGGCCGGCCCTCCGGCCCCGCCTCGAACATCGGGAACTCCACCACCCAGAACGGCTCCCAGCTTCCCTCTTTCACCAGCTTCAGCTTCTGCCCCAGCATCGTCCGGAGCCCGCCCAGCGCCACCTTGCACCGCCCCCGCTCGTCCGCCACGAACAGCAGCAGGTCCCCGTCGTTCGCGCCGAGACGCGACCGGAGCGCCGCGAGCTCCTCCGCGCTGAAATTCTTCGCGCTCCCGCCCCCCAGCGTCCCACCCTCCCCCTTCAGCCAGACCAGCCCCTTCGCCCCGACCCCCTTCACCCACGTCGTCAGCTCGTCGATCTCCTTGCGGCTCATCGTCCCGCCGCCCGGCACGCACAGCCCCTTGACGATCCCGCCCGTCGCCACCGCCTCGCTGAACACACGGAACGCGCTCGCCCGGGCGAGGTCCGTGACGTCGACGAGGTGGAGGGCGAAGCGGATATCGGGCTTGTCGGAGCCGTATCGGTCCATCGCCTCCGCGTAGGTCATCCGCGGGAACGGCGTCGGGAGGGTGACGCCGAGCACCTTCTGGAACACATGCGAAACCGCCTGCTCCACCGCGGCCTGGACGTCCCCCTCGTCCACGAACGACATCTCCAGGTCGAACTGCGTGAACTCCGGCTGCCGGTCGGCGCGCAGGTCCTCGTCGCGGTAGCACTTGCAGACCTGGAAATACCGGTCCATCCCGGCGACCTGAAAGAGCTGCTTGAAGATCTGCGGGGACTCGGCGAGGGCGAAGAACTGGTGGGGCCAGAGGCGGGAGGGGACGAGAAAGTTCCGCGCGCCGCCGGGGGTGTTCTTGATGAGGATCGGCGTGTCGAGGTCGAGAAAGCCCTGGGCGTCCATCGACTCCCGGAACGCGGCGAGCACGCGGTGCCGGGTGACCATGTTGCGCTGCATCGGGCGGCGCCGGAGATCGAGGTAGCGGTACTTGAGGCGCATTTCATCCGAGGCCGCAGCCTCGTCGGTCACCTCGAACGGAGGCGCCTTGGACTCGTTCAGGATCTCCAGCCCCGTCGCCTCCAGCTCGATCTCCCCCGTCTCCATCCCCTTCTTCACCGCCTCCGCGGGCCGGGCCTTCACGACCCCGCGGACGGCGACGACGAATTCGAATCGAAGGGACTGGGCGAGTTCCGCGAGGGCCGCATCGACCTCGGGGCGGAAGACGACCTGCGTCTTCCCGTACCGGTCGCGGAGATCGATGAAGAGCACGCCGCCGAAGTCCCGGCGGGCCTCGACCCAGCCGTTGAGGATCACGGTCCGGCCGGCGTCGGAGGCGCGCAGGGCGCCGCAGGTCTGGGTGCGTTTGAGGGTGTACATGGGTGTCCTTCGATCAATCGGGTGCGGGAAAGGTTCGTGATTTGTGCGGGCGGAGGATAGCAGGGAGCGTGGCCGCGGGCGAGGAACGGTGCCTGCGGCGCGCGCCGCGCCGCCCGCGGGAGTTGGGCATCCGGCGGATTCTGGAATAGACTCCTCCCCCATGCGCCCTCGCCCCCCCGCCGGACTGCGCGACACCCCCCGGGACGCCCTTCTCGCCGCCGACGTGCGCGGCACCCGGTTCGTGCTGGTGAACGGGTTTGACGCCTGGGTCGACCGCGGGCGGACACGGGACTACCTGTCCGCCCAGCGGTACACGCCGGGAGTCGTCGCCCCCGTCGGCGCGATCCCCCCCGCGACCGCCGCCGCGAAACCGTGGCCGCGCCTGACCTTCCGGCTCCCCGGCGGCGGCGGGATCGCGCAGGAGATCTTCCCGGTCCCCGGACGCTCCCTCGTCGCCGTCCGCTGGACCCTCCCCGCCGGCTCCCCCGACCTCCTCCTCGGCGTCCGCTTCTTCCTCTCCGGCCGCGAGGAAGGGTCGCTCCACCTCCGCAACGGCGTCTTCCGGATGACACCCGAGATCCGGGGCTGGCGGCGCACGTGGCGGCCCTATGACGGCGTCCCCGACATCGCGATCTATACGCGGGCGGCGTACCGGCACGACCCGCACTGGTACGACAACTTTCTCTACGCCGACGGCTCGCAGGAATCGCTGGCAAGCCCGGGGATCTTCGAGGGAACGGTCACCGCCCGGGAAGGGCTGGAGATCGTCCTCGCCGGCGGATGGGGAGAGGCGATCGAGGGAATGATTCTCCCGGAGGAGCCGGTGCTCTGGGTCCGGGGAAAGCCGCGGGGGGCGGCGAAACGCCCGGGGGTCAGACCGGGTCCCAGCTCCAGTCCTTGACCTGGAGCTCGACGGTCTCCCGTCCCTGCCACTCGTTCAGGATCGGCGCGAACGCGAGCGACAGCGGCCGGCGCTTGTTCATCTGCAGGTCGTCATACCGGTCGGCCATGCCGAACGCGATCGCCTTGAGCGACGCCCCGCCCTGCGTGACGTAGAAACTCAGGTGGTCGTGCGTCTTCCCGATGATCTTCGGCTCCCCGGCGACGCGGAGATTCGCGGAGGCCATCACGGGCGCGGGATTCCCGAACCCGTGCGGCTCGAGCATCTGGATTTCCTTCACGACGTCGCGCGTCAGCTGGTCCATGCGCACGTCCATGTCGATCGACAGCTTCGGCACCAGGTCCTCCGGTTTCAGGACGGCACGCGCCGCCTCGTTGATCCGGACCCGGAGAGCCTCGACGCTGTCCCTCGAGATCTCCAGCCCCGCCGCGTGGGAGTGCCCCCCGAACGACCGCAGATGCTCCCGGCACTGTCCGAGGGCCTCGTGCAGGTGGAACGCCGGAATCGACCGGCCGCTCCCCTTTCCCTTGTCCCCGTTCAGCGCGATCATGATCGTGGGGCGGTAGTGCTGCTCCACGAGCTTGGAGGCCACGATGCCGATGACGCCGGAATGCCACCGGTCGTCGGCGAGGACGATCACGGGGTCGGCGTCGAGGTCGAGCTCCGCCGCCACGCGCTCGCGCGCCTGCTGGACGATCTCGGCCTCGATCTTCTGCCGCTCCGTGTTGGCCGCCTCGAGCTGCTCCACGATCTCCTGCGCCCTCTCCTCGGAATCGGTCAGGAACAGCTCGACCCCCAGCCCGGCGCTTCCCATCCGCCCCCCGGCATTGAGCCTGGGACCGAGCCGGAAGCCGATGTGCCCGGCGGTGAGCGGCGTGTGTTCGAGCCCGGCGATGCGGATGAGGGCCTGGAGGCCGGGGAGGCGGGAGGCGGCGAGGGCATCGAGGCCGAAGGTGGCGAAGATGCGGTTTTCGCCGACGAGGGGGGCGATGTCCGCGACGGTGCCGAGGGAGACCAGGCCGACGGACTCCACGAAAAAGTCGGCGAGCGGGCCGGAGATGCGGTTCGCGCCGTGCATCGCGCGGGCGAGCCCCCAGACCAGCTTGAACGCCATCGCCGCGCCGCAGAGGCCGGGGAAGGGATACCCGCATCCCGGGACCTTGGGGTTCAGGATGGCGACGGCCGGGGGAAGTTCCGCGGCGGGCTCGTGGTGGTCGGTGACGATGACGTCGATCCCGAGCTGCTGCGCGAGGGCGACTTCGGCGATCGAAGTCGTGCCGCAGTCGACGGTGACGAGCACCTTGACCCCGGAGGCCGCGAATTTCTCGATGGCTGCGCGGGACAGCGAGTACCCCTCGGAGATCCGGTGCGGGATGTACCAGTCGACGGGGCGGCCGAGCGCGCGGAAAAAACGCGCGACGAGCGAGGTCCCGGTGACGCCGTCCACGTCGTAGTCGCCGAAGACCATGATGCGCTCGTTGTCGCGAAGGGCGCGCTGCAGCCGGTCGACGGCCTTGTGCATTTCGTTCAGGCGGAACGGGTCGTGGAGGTGGTCGAGCCGCGCGCGGAGGAAGAGGCCCGCGTCGGTCGGATCCTCGATTCCGCGGTTGATCAGCAGCTGTGCCGTGACCGGGGAGATGCTCATCGCCCGCGCCAGCCGCTCCGCGCGCTCCGGAACGGCGGGGGCAACGGACCAGCGGCGGGCCAGTCGGGTACGGGGTGTCATCGGAAGGCCAGTCTAGAGGTCCGGGCGGGAGGTCACAAGGGACACCGCCGCGCGAAGGCCGGCGGCGGCGGAGATCAGCGTCGAGGGGCGACCGTCGTGCGGACGAGATCGAGGGCGAGCCGCGCCGCGCGCTGCTTCACCGCCAACGGTCGCAGGCTGCGTACCGTCATGGCCTTCTGAAGGAGCTCGTCCCGCAACGACGCGAGGTCAGGAGCGATGTGGTGCGAGGGCTTGGCGATGAAGTCGAGCGCGCCCAACTCGAGCGCCTGGAAGACCTCTTGTTTGCGGCTGTGCGAGCTGATGACGATGACGGGCGTCGGCATC
>JABWAY010000238.1 GCA_013360825.1 Candidatus Brocadiia bacterium
CGTCGATCCTCATCGATGTTCACCGACATCGATTCCGGTCTCCTCCCTGCAGGCCGTCGAAAACCGCGTCGTCTGAATGGCACAATTTCATCGTGGAGCGACTGCGGAGACGCTCACGACCCTGCAGCCGCACCGGATCCGGCGGACTCCCGCGCGTCGCGTTACTTCTCCCGCGCCGTCATGTCCTCGTTGAAGTCCCGCGCATGCTTCTTCCACCAGTCCTTCCAGAGCTCGAGGTCGTTGAACGGCTCCTGCCCCGTCAGGCGGACCAGCGCCGCCTCCGCCCGCTTGGCCACCTTCTGCTTGTATCCGCCCCCGGAACCGGCGTGCTCCCCGGACACCTTCTTCTTGTTCACCAGGTCGAGGATCGCCTCCACGCTCGCTTTCCACTTGAGATAGCCGAGTGCGTCGAATGCGTATCCGACCCCGGGGACCTCGTCCGAGTCGCGGAGATCCAGCCGGTCGTCGATCCACGCCCGAAGGACCGCGACCGAAGACAGGTGACCGACGCGTGCGATCCCCGCGAACATCGCCTGAAGCGTCTTTTCGTCCTTCTCGTTCGGCTTGAGCGCGGCGTGCAGCGCCTGGGCCGCCTCTGCCAGGCCCGGCATCCGTCCCAAAACCTGTGAGGCACCGATCCGGAGTTCGGCCGTGCCGGTCACCAGCACCGGGGCGATCGCGGCGGCAACCTTCGGATGGGGACAGTCGATGCACGCAACCAGCGCATCCCGCTTCTCGACGTCCGTCCCCTTCTCGAGCGCCGCCCGAAGGTCCCGGATCACCGCTTCCGCCTCCTTGTCCGACGGTTTCGGCACGGCGTCCTGCGCCGAGGCGGAAACGGAGCAGACGAGGGCAAGGAAGGGCGTGAGGGCGGTGCGCATGGGTGGCTCCGAAACGGTGAACTGCGTTTTCCAGTCCGGTCAGGATACATTTTTCAGAGCCTGCAGGTCCGGCGGCAGGTCCGAATCGCCCGGATCGGCCCCGGCCGACGGGGGCAGGGATCGATCGCCGCGGGCTCGGATGGGGCGGGAGTCCGCGGGGCGTGCGGCCGGCACCGTCTGCCCGCCGCGCCGGCCCCTCCTACTCCCCGATCACCTTCACCAGCACCCGCTTCGGCCTCCGCCCGTCGAACTCCCCGTAGAAGATCTGCTCCCAGGGGCCGAAGTCCAGGACTCCCTTCGTGATCGCCACCACCACCTCGCGCCCCATGATCTGCCGTTTGTGATGCGCATCCGCGTTGTCCTCGCCGGTCCGGTTGTGCGCGTACCGCTCCGGCGACGCGTCGAACGGCGCGAGGTGCTCGAGCCAGCGCTTGTAGTCGGCGTGCAGCCCCTTCTCGTCGTCATTGATGAAAACGCTCGCCGTGATGTGCATCGCGTTGACGAGGCACAATCCTTCCTTCACGCCGGATTTCGCGACGACCGCCTCGACCTGCGGCGTGATGTTGAGAAAGTCCATCCGGGCGGGGATGGTCAAGGTCAGATACTCGGTCGTGGATTTCATGGGGGCCTCGCGGGGGAGGAAGGAGTCGACCGGCGGCCGGCCGCGTGCCCGAGTCTATGCGCGGGCGTGCCGGGTCGTCTGCACCATCCGCCCCCCTGCCGGTGTATCCTCGCTCCTCATGAAGCAGACCCTCCTGTTCCTGCTGGCGGCGGCCGTCGCTTCGGCGCAGGCCCCGCCCCCGCTCAAGATCACCGTCCCGAAGGACCGCCCGCGCATCGGCATCACCGCCGCCGGCCTGGAGGCCGTCCGCGCGAACATCGCGAAAGCGCCGTGGGAGCCGCTCTGGCGCAGCGTCGTCAGCCGGTCGGCGATGGTGATGCGGAGCGAGCTGAATCCGAAGTCCGCATTCGGAGGACGCCCGGGGCAGTCGCAGCGTCTCACGACGACGGAGGGGCTGGAGTGCGTCGCGCTCCTCGCCCTGGTCGGGCAGGACCCCGGCGCGGCGAAGGCGCTTTCGGACTTTTTCGAGGCGTGGGACCCGGCGCCGCTGGAACAGGACATCGCGGAGAACGACTTCATGTCGAGCGGGGAGTTCTTCGAAGGACTGGCGGTCGTGCTCGACTGGACGTGGGACCTGCTCACGCCGGCGGCCCGCGACCGGCTCCGGGGGATCGTCGAGCGGCGGGCGAAGCACAATTACGACGGATTCGTCGGCAGGAAGTCCTGGGAGGCGACGACCGAGGCGAACAACCACTCGATGGCGTCGATGGGCGCGGTCGGGCTCGCCGCGATCGCCCTCTGGCACGAACAGCCGTCGGCGCCCGCCTGGGCCGGGATGGCGCACGCGAAGATGAAGTCGTACCTGGCGACCAGCTTCGATCCCGACGGTGCCTGCTACGAGGGAACGATGTACGGGCCGTTCGGGCTCCTCAGAATCCTTCCGTTCGCCGACTGCTGCGCCCGTTACGGCGGCGGGGATGCACTGGAGGGGGTCCTCCCGAAGATCGTCGCGCAGCTCGCGAACGAACTCACCCCCGGCCGCGGCCGGATGATCCCGGTCAACGACACCGACGGAAACTTCCGCCCCTGGGGCGGCACGCTCTTCCTCTGGGACGCCGTGCGCCACGGAACCCCGGTCTCCCGGTGGATGTGGACAGAGGTCCTGGACCGCTTCGCCGGCAGCGGCGGCCACACGTGGCCGTTCGCGGTGCTCTGGGAAGACGGGCGCGAGGGGGGGACCTTTCCCGCGACGCTGGTGGCGATGACCCGGGGGCGCGGCACGCTGACCGTCCGGACCGGATGGGAGCAGGACGATTTTCTCGCGGCGTTCGAGTGCGGGAAGCGCGTGCCGGGGTGTCACGGGCAGTCGGATCCCGGGCATTTCCTGATTTACGCGCGGGGGCGCTGCCTGGCGGCGGACACGGGGTACTCGAACGTGGACCGGGAGGGGACGCCGCACCAGTCGATCGGGCACAATCTGGTGCTGGTCGACGGACGGGGGCAGGTGATCACGGGGGGCGGCAAGGTGACCGAGGGGAAGCTGGTCCAGTGGGAGGAGCGTCCGACGCTCGTCTGGGTGCAGGCCGACCTGTCTGCCGCGTACGCCCAGGGCGGATACAACCCGCTGGCGAAGGCCACGCGCTGCTTCCTCGTGCTCACGGGTCCGGATCCGTACGTCGTCGTCGCGGATGCGTTCGTGAAGGACGCGAAGGAGCACGAGTTCACGTGGCTGCTGCACGGCAACGCCGACTCGGCGTTCGACTGTGCGAAGGACCGGGCGGTGCACCGCTCCGGCGACGCCGCGCTGGACATCGTCCCCTGCCTGCTCGACGCGGCTCTCCCGGCGTTCGGCACGAGCCGTTTTCCGTCCAGCAACTTCGGGGAGCACGACCTGCTGCGGGCGACGGTCAGGGGGCGGCGCTGGCTCGGCCTGACGGTGCTGGCGCCGCGCGACGGGTCCGCGGCGGCGACGGAGGTGACGCGCGAGATCCGGGGCGGAAAGCTGGTCGTCACGGTGACCCGCGGCGGCGCCCCGGACATCTTCACGCTCGCCGGTGCGCCCGACGGCGGGATCGGGGGGCTGCGTGTCGACCGGACGGTGGAGGGAAAGCCGGTCGCCGAGGTGCTGAAGTTGAAGTAGGGCGGCCGGCGGGCCGGGACGGAGCGCGGGAGGAACCCGGTCCGGACCGGCTGCCGCGGAACCCTGTGGCCGTCGGTCCGGGGTGGATCCAACCGGCGAACTCCCCCTGCGCCGCGTCCTGGACACCGGACCCCCGTGTTGGAACTTCCCGAATCCCCGCGCCATCCCCGCGGCCGCACCGTAGAATCCCCGCCTCCCGGAGGTGCGCCGTGATCTACGCCAACAACGCCGCGACGACCTGGCCGAAGCCGGAACCCGTTTACGACGCGGTGATGCGCAGCCTCCGCGACGTCGGGGTCTCCGTGCGCTCCAGCAGCCAGGCCGCGCCCCACGGAGCCGACGCGCTGGTCGAACTCCGCGCCGCGGTCGCGGGGCTGCTCGGCGCCCCGGACGTCTCGCGCCTGCTCTTCTCCCCCGGCTGCACCCACTCGCTCAACCAGGCGATCCAGGGACTCCCCTGGGCGGCCGGCGACGTGATCGTGATGAGCGGGCTGGAGCATCACGCGGTCTCGCGCCCGGTCCGGAAGATGGCCCGGGAGCGCGGGGCGCGGTTCGAGGTCTCGCCGTACCGGCCCGGGATGCCTTTTGATCTCGGCTGGCTCGAGGGGGTCCTCCGGAAAGGCCGCGTGAAACTGGTGGCGACGACCATGGCCGCCAACGTCACCGGCGAGATCCTCCCCTCCGCTGAAATCGTCGCGCTCGCCCACCGCCACGGAGCGCTCGCCCTCCTCGACGGCGCCCAGTCCGCCGGCGTCCTCGACGTCAACCTGAAGGCCCTCGACTGCGACCTCTTCGCCGCCGCCGGCCACAAGGGCCTGTTCGGCCCTCCCGGCGTCGGAGTCCTCTACGTCTCCCCCGCCGCGAAACTCCAGCTCTGGGCCGAGGGGGGGACCGGGCGCGACACCGGAAAGCACGAGATGGCCGGCGTCTATCCGCACTCGTTCGAGGTCGGCACCCACAATGTCCCCGCCATCGCCGGCCTCGCTGCCGGCGCCCGCTGGGTGCAGGAACGCGGGCGCGCCTGGATCCACGAGACCGAGCAGGCGCTCTGCTCCCGATTCCTCCAGGGCCTCGACCGGATCGACGGCGTCACCGTCTACGGAACGCGCGAGCCCGCCGGGCGCACCTCCGTCGTCTCCCTGAATCTGCGCGGCTGGAACCCCCGGGACCTCTCGGCCTGGCTCGCATCGACGCACGACGTCACCAGCCGCGCCGGGTACCACTGCGCCCCCCTCGCCCACGAAACCATCGGCTCCCTCCCCGGCCCCGGCACCATCCGGTTCTCGTTCGGCTGCTTCAACACGGACGCCGAGGTGGACACCCTCCTCGCCCTCCTGGCGGACGCCGCCCGGCGCCCGCCGAAACCGTAAGCACGGCCCGGAGGTCAGTCCCTGGGTCCGGAAGCGCTGTCGCGAACGCTTCCCGCCCTCGTCGCCCCATTGGCGACGGCCGCGAGACTGGACCGGCCCCCGGGCCGGATGGTCGGAGATGGATCATCGTGGGGCGTCGGGCTGGAAGGTCCACGCCAGGCGGAGGGAGGACCGGAGTTCTTCGGCCCAGGCGATCCGTCGGGCGGGGGCGGGTTTGAGGCCTGCGGGGCCGTAGAGCGCCTCTGCGAGGGTTTCGATCAGGTCGCGTTCGGCCTGTGCGCGTTCGTGGGCGGTTTCCGCGGCGTGCCTCCGGGCCAGGGCGGCGCGGCGGCCGGCATCACGGTCTCCGGCGGCGGCGGCCTCGTCGAGCGTCGCGAGGGAAGCCGGATCGACCGCAGGGGTCTGGAAGGCGTCCGCGAGCCGTCGGAGGGCATGGAACGCCGATTCCACGCGACCCCAGGCGGAGCCGCGGGCACTCCAGGCGGTGCGGCGCGAGCGGACGCCGACCTGGTCCTCCAGGCTTCCCACGTCCTGGAACCAGGCGGACCATGCCTCCTCCCCGGCCCCCTGCGTCCCGAGTTCCTCCGCGAGCAGGAACTGGTCCTTCACCGCGTCGAGGATGTCCCGGAGCGCCGCCTCCTCGGTTTCGAACGCGCGGTCGATGTCCTCCGCGGTCCCGACGAGGAGCGATCCCTCCTGCAGCTGGTCGTGCATCGGGCACCGGCCGTCTTTCTTCAGGATCGCCAGGTAGCGTTCCGCCCTCGCGCGGTCGAGTTCCATCAGTTCCTTCAGCTTCTCGGGGTTTTCGGTCAGACAGTCCCCGAACTCCTCGAACCCACGGATCTCCTCCCTGACCGCCGCCGACTGGTCCTCCATCCGGAACTGCACGGCGACGACGTACCGGCCGACCGCGAGGCGCCGTTCCGAGGGGGGAAACTCGACGACGAACTGTCCGCCGCGCGCGGTGGCGGAGGTTTGCCAGATCCAGTGGGCGGACGATTCGGGGCGAACGCCGACCCAGAACCGGGTGCCCTGCGGATAACGCGTCCGTCCCTCGATGCTCAGGCAGTCGAATGCGGCGCCACCCCGGGTCTCGGTCCGGAGGTGCGGGGTGATGTGGGAGAACGCGCCGCGGGAGGATTCCGCGGCGGCGGGAAGTGCAAAAACAAACACCCATAACAGTGCGACGGCCGTGCGGTGGCGCGGCATGTCCGGTCTCCCGAGACGGGTTGCGACAGCCGGATCGGTCATCGCAAAGCGGATGCCGCCCGGAAGAAAACCGGGCGCGCACGCAAACCGCGACGCCGCTTCGCGTAACGAACGCGTTACCGCGGCGCTACAGCGCGGGCCTGTTTCGCGGCGGTGCGCTCGGGGCCGCGCGGTAACAGGGAGCCGGGTTCAAACAGCGGTTCAACGGAGGTCCAGGCACCTGCGGGCGGCCCTGCCGACCCCCCCGCGCCGGCCCCGCGGCACCGCCTCAGCAGCTCCACGATGAAATTGTGCCATTCAGACGACGCTGTTTTCGACGGCCTGCAAGGAGGAGACCGGAATCGATGTCGGTGAACATCGATGAGGATCGACGACGCCGCAGGACGTTGAAAGACGCGAGAATGGATGGCACAAGAGCATCGTGGAGGAGTTACTTAAAAGTCGTCGTCCGTCTCCCGGCTCCCGCCCGGCGGCGCTTCCGCCGGCCCGCGATCCGGGGGTGTCCTGCCGCTCTGGACCGCCGCGCGGCGCTCCAGCTCGATCAGCGCCTGCCGGACCCGCGCGTCCCCCGCCGCCATTCCCGCCAGCTTCTCAAACCCGTCCACCGCCGGCATCGCCCCCGTGCCCTTCGCCGTTCCGGCCTCGGACAGCCCCTTCTTCACATCCCGCCAGAGCTTCTGCGTCCCCACGTCCTTCTTTCTGGCCCAGGTCTCCACGATCTGCTGCAGGCCGGCGTCGCTCTCCTGCGACAGGTCCGTGCCCGCCGTCGCGACGACCGGAACGGGCGGCTTGTGCGCTCTGGCCGCGACCCCTGCGAATCCGACGGCGAACAGGAAGATGCCGCCGATCACGAAGCAGGTGAGGACGAAGAGTCCGGCATTGACCGCCGCGATCCAGAACGCGAGCTGCGACTGGGTCTGGCCGGAAGGGTCGAGCTGTCCTTCCCGGATTTTCCGGAGGTCGGCCCGGGCGACGAAGATCGCGGGAATGCTGAGGAGGGGCCCGCCGATCACCCAGGCGCCTGCGGCGAGGATGATCGCCAGGGGGCTGACCTGGGGGAGGACCGAGACCCAGGGAGGGCCCGCTGCGCCGGGCGCCGCGGACGGTCCGGGAGCCGGGCTCGGGATCGAGATCGGGGACCCGGCGGCGCATTTCGGGCAGGCGCCGGTGCCGGCGGGCAGGACGGATCCACACTGCGGGCAGAAGGCCATGTCGTCTCCTTGGAATGCGGGGGTCGCCACAGAGTGTGGTGCGCCGCGCCCCGATTCTATCGGGAAACTCCAGAAAAAAAGGGGGGAGGCGTTTGCCTCCCCCCTGGGTCTCCCGACAGGCTCCGCTCAGGCGGAGGTCTGCTCCGCCTCGGGCACATGCCGTGCCCTCCAGGCGTCGATCGTCAGCCGGACCTCGCGGGCCTTCGCCCCGACCTGCGGCCCGACGATCCCGGCCTTCTCCAGCGCGTCCATCAGCTTCCCGGCCCGGCTGAACCCGATCTCGAGCTTCCGCTGGAGCAGGCTGACCGACCCGCGCTGCTCGCCGATGATGACCTCCGCGGCCTTCTCGAAGAGCTCGTCGTCGCAGGCCCCGCCCTCCCCGTCCTCGCCGCCGCTGCTGGCCTCGGAGATCTGCGTGAGCTCGGCGTCGAACTCCGGCACCCCGCCCTTTTCCTTGAGCCAGCTGATCACGGCGCGCCCCTCGTCGTCGGTCACCCAGGTGCACTGGCCGCGCTGCAGCTGCATCGAGCCGTTCACCATCAGGAGCATGTCGCCCTTGCCGAGCAGCTTCTCGGCGGCGGGCTGGTCCAGGATCGTCCGGCTGTCGATGTTCGCGGCGACCTTGAACGCGATCCGGCTCGGCATGTTCGACTTGATGAGCCCCGTGATCACGTCCACGCTCGGACGCTGCGTCGCGAGCACCAGGTGGATGCCGACCGCGCGCGACTTCTGCGACAGCCGCTGGATCATCGCCTCGACTTCCTTCGCGCTGACCATCATCAGGTCCGCCAGCTCGTCGATCACGACCACGATGTAGGGCAGGTGCGTCGGCACATCCGGCGGCTCCTCGCCCTCGATCGTCAGTTTCGCGAGGACTTTCTCCGCGCCCAGACCGTTGAACTGCTCGATCTTCTTGACCCCGACCGACGCGAACAGCGTGTAGCGCTCCTCCATCTGGCGGACGACCCATTCCAGGACCCGGGGGGCGTTGCGCATGTCCGTCACCACCGGGCTCATCAGGTGCGGCATGTCCTTGAAGGCCGCCATCTCGACCTGCTTCGGGTCGATCATGATCAGCTTGAGGTCGTTCGCGGTCCGGGTCAGGAGCAGCGACATGATCATCGTCGTCAGGCAGACGCTCTTCCCGGACCCGGTCGTCCCGGCGACGAGAAGGTGCGGCATTTCCTGCAGGTCGTGCACCACCGGACGTCCGGTCGCGCCCATGCCGAGGAAGAGCGGCAGGTGCAGCTTCCGCCAGACGTCCTCCGTCTGCGTGATGAGATTCCGGAGACGGACCTGCGCCGCCTTCGGGTTCGGGACCTCGATCCCGATGGTGGTCCGGCCGGGAAGCGGGGCGACGACCCGGAGATTCGGGACGCCGAGGTTGATCCCGAGGTCGGGGGCCAGCTGCTGGATCTTCATGATCCGCGTCCCCGGCGCGAGCTCGAGCTCGTACATCGTGACCACCGGTCCCGCCTCGAACGCGATCACCTTCGCCTGCACCTCGAACGCCTCGAGCGCACGGCTGAGGGCGGCCATGCGGGCGTCGTGGTCGATCGTCGACTCCTCGATCTCGACCTCGTCCAGCAGCGTCAGGGGCGGGAGCTCCGGATTCGGCTTGTGGATGACTTCCTTCTTCTTCTCCACCTTCGGCGCGACCGCCACGGATGCCGCGGCAGGCGCGGACGCCGGCGCTTCCACGATCTTCAGCTCCGGCTTCGCCGCCACCGGCACAGGCACGTCCGCCGTCTCCCCCATGACCGGCTCGTCCTTCACCACCTCGCCGACCACAGGCTTCACCTCGCGTCGCATCGCCGGCACCGCCGGCGCAGGAACGGACGCCGGCGCGGCCGGCCCCTCCGCCCGGCGCGGGATCAGCGCCAGCAGCCGGCGGAACGCCCCGGCCCAGGACACCTTCCCCCAGGTCGAGTCAAACGACCCCTCCAGCGCCTTCTGCCCCCTCACGAACATCGTCAGGAACAGCCAGTCCGTCGCGATCATCGTGCTCGTCGCCAGCGCGAACAGCACCGCCATCACCGCGCCCGGCGTCCCCATGTGATCCTTGAGCATCCGGGCCGCCGCCTCGCCATACAGCCCGCCCAGCGACGTCATCGAGTTGTGCCACCGCGACGCCCGGTCGATCCCGGGAACCGCGATCGAGGCCAGCGCGCACGCCGACATCACCGCGGTCGCGGCGCCGAACAGCTTGAAGAACGGCGCCGAGATCGCCTTCCGCAGGAACAGCGCGCCGCCCCACAGCCCGCCGACCGTGGCGATGAAGAACGCGCCGATCCCGAAATGCAGGAAGAGGAACCAGGAGAGCGCGGCCCCGGCGCGGGAGCCCTTGTTCATGAGCTCCGTGTTCTGGGGCCAGATCATCCCGCCCCAGTCCCCCGGGTCATGGGTGACCAGCGCGATCCACGCGAACGCGCTCGCCAGCACGATCGCGATCCCCGCCCACTCGCCGACCTGCTCGGCCTTGGTGGACGGGACGGCTGCTTCGGAATTGCCCGACGACTTGGCCATGATTCCTCCCGACGGGTGCCGATGAACAGAATCTCCCCCTCCCCCGGTCTGCCCACGGGAAGCGGGTACCCTTCTATCGGCAGGACCTGCCCCTGAGGGTGAGCCCCGCGACCCGGCTGTTTTGCCCCTGTTGTTCCGGAGGAGTTCCTGCTTCTCTGGGTCGCTCATGGTCCCCCGTTTCCTCCCCTCCTGGCGGCTCTCCCACGCCGGCGCCCTGCGGGTCCAGACGGCGCTTCTCCCCCGCGTCCGGCTGGTCCCGCTCGTCGCAGGTCCGCGTCTGGTTGCCGGATGCGACGTCTCGTTCTCCGGGCCGGCGCACCGGATGTGCGCGGCCGTCGTGCTGTACGACCTCCGGACACGCGCGGCCGTCGAGACGGCGCTCGCCGTCCGCCCCGCGCGCTGGCCGTACATCCCCGGGCTGTTCTCCTTCCGGGAACTCCCGCCCCTCATCGCCGCGTTCCGCCGGCTCCGCTCGACCCCCGACCTGCTGCTCTTCGACGGTCACGGCACGGCCCACCCCCGCCGGTTCGGCCTCGCCTGCCACGCGGGGGTCCTGTTCGACCTTCCCTCGGTCGGCTGCGCGAAGTCGGTCCTGGTCGGATCGCACCTGCCGCCGGGGCCGGCGCGCGGCTCCTGGTCTCCGCTCGTCGACGGCGGAGAGACGATCGGCGCCGCGCTGCGGACCCGCGACCGGGTCGCCCCCGTGTTCGTCTCCGCGGGACATCGCATCGACCTCCCCGGCGCCCTGGAGGTCGTGCTCGCCTGCGGCGGCGGCCGGCGC
>JABWAY010000239.1 GCA_013360825.1 Candidatus Brocadiia bacterium
CGCGTTTCGATCGCCCCCCCCGCAGCGCGCCACGCCCCCATCCCGCCGTCCAGCAGCGCCGCGTCGGGGTGGCCCAGCCACACCAGCGTCCACACCAGCCGCGCCGCCAGCATCCCCGAATCCTCATCCACCGCGACGACACGCTCCCGCCCCGTCACGCCGATCCGCCTCATCACCTCCTGCATCTGCCACACGAACAGCCGCACCCCCCGGGGGGACGTGTCGGGCCAGTGGTGCTCGTAAATGTCCAGCTTCACCGCGCCGGGGATGTGCCCGCCCTCGTACGCCTGGAGCCGCCGGACGTCCACCACCCGCACCCCGCCCCCGCGGACCTCCTCCACCGACGCCAGCAGGCGCGCCGCCATCAGACCCCCACCTTCGGACAGAGATCCGCCACGCAGCACTCCCCGCACGCCGCCCGGCGCGCCGTGCAGACCGCCCGCCCATGGTGGATCAGCAGGTGGCTGAAGACCGCCCAGTCCCCGCGCTCCACCAGCTTCACCAGCGCCCGCTCGATCTTCTCCGGCGTCTTCTGCCGCGTCATCCCCATCCGCTTCGATATCCTCCCGACATGCGTGTCCACCACCACGCCCTCGTTCTTCCCGAACGCGTTCCCCAGGACGACGTTCGCCGTCTTGCGCGCCACGCCCGGCAGCTCCAGCAGCCCGTCCATCGTCTCCGGCACCCGCCCGCCGAACTTCCCCAGGATCATCCGGCACGCCCCACGGATCGACTTCGCCTTGTTGTTGAAGAACCCCGTGCTCCGGATCGCCGCCTCCAGCTCCCCATCCGGCGCCGACGCGAACGCCTCCGCAGACCGGTACTTCCGGAATAACCCGGGCGTGACCTGGTTCACCCTCTCATCCGTGCACTGCGCCGACAGGATCGTCGCGACCAGGAGCTGAAGCGGGTCCCCATGCGTCAGGCTGCACCGCGCCTCCGGATACGCCGCCTTCAGCGCCGCCACGATCTTCCCGACGCGCTCCCGAAGCTCCATGGGCGCACATTCTCGCCCCCGCCCACCGGGGAGTCCAGACCGCGCTCTCCCCGCCCCGTCCACTTTCCGTCCGCCCCCCGCATCCGCGGACGTAGAATGGGCGCCACACCAAGAACACAGGAGGGGCCCCATGCTCGATCCCGCGCGTTTCGCCGCCCTCAGCAGTTTCAGCCCCGCTCCCCTCCTCGTCACCTCGTTCTACGCCACGACCGATGCGAAGCGAAACTCGCGGCACGCCGCGGTGACCCAGGTCAAGGACCTCGCCCGCGCGCGACTCGCGGAACTCAAAACCTCGGGACTCACCCACGACCAGCAGAAGTCGCTCGACGGCGACTTCGCGCGCCTCACCGACTACCTCGAAACGCACGCCTTCACTCACCCCGCCGAACGCGGCCTCGCCGCCTTCTCCTGCGCCGGCGCCGACTTCTTCCAGGCCTTTCCCCTCCCCCACGGCTTCAAGACCACCCTCCTCGTCGGCCCCACCCCGTACCTCCGCCCCTACAATGCCCTCGTCGCCCAGGCGCCCCCCTCCGTCGTCGTCCTCGTGGACCAGCACCGCGCACGCGCGTTCTCCTTCCACGGCGACGAATCCCACAATCTGTTCGATGTCACCCACGAAACCGGCAGCCGCATCCGGCAGGGCGGGTTCCAGGGGAAGGACGAACGGCACATCGAGCACCACCACGACGAGGCCGTCCATCACCACTACCAGGACGTGGCCGACCGCCTCCTCCACGCATTCCAGTCGGCGCCCTTCCAGTACCTCGCCCTCGCCGGCCATCTCGACGAACTCCATAAGTTCGAACGCCATCTCCACTCCTACGTCGCCGAGCGCGTCGTCGGCCGGTTCCGCGCCGATGTCCGCGCCGCCACCCGCGACGAGGTCCGCGCCCGCACCGCCGAACTCGTGACCGCCGAGGAGAAGAACCGGCAGCAGGATGCCGTTCAGCGCCTGATCGGAGCCTCCCGCACCAACGGCGGCCTCGCCGTCACCGGCCTCAAGAACTCCCTCGGCGCCCTCAACGACCGCCGCGTCCAGACCCTCCTCGTCGCCGCCGAGCTCCGCCACCCCGGACGCCACTGCTCCGCCTGCGAAACCCTCTTCGAGACCGAACCCCGCTGCCCCCGCTGCGAGGCCCCCACCGTGGAGACGGCGGACATCGTGGACGAAGCGATTGCGATGACGGTTCACCAGGGAGGGGCGATCCGGATTCTCCCGCCGGACTCGCCTCTGGCGGCACACGGCCAGATCGGGGCGATGCTCCGGTACTGATCGGCGGCGGTGCGCGGCGACCGGCGGCTAGAGGAAAATCCGGGTCTTGCCTTTCAGCGATTCCGGAAGCACCGCCATGACTTCCCGATGCACATCCTCGCGTGTATAGCGCGTGCTGAAGTGCGTCAGGACGAGGGTGTCGCATGTCAGCCTGTCCGCCCGCTCCACGATGTCCAGCAGGTGGGTGTGGCGCTTCTTTTTCGCCATCGCCCGGTCCTCCGGCGCGAGGAACGTGCACTCCAGGACCAGGATCTCGCTCGTAAGGATTTCCGGGAAGCGATCCAGGGGGGCGATGGTCGAGTCCCCGACGAAGGTGATGACCGGGAGTTCGATCGGGAAGGTGACTTCGATTCCCTGCTTTTTGAGATCGACGATGGCCGGTCCCTCGAGGCCGACGTAATCGGGTTTGAGTTTCCGGCGTTCCTCGAAGACCTGGTATCCGATGCTGGGGATGGTGTGTTCGGTAGGAAAGGCTTTGAAAAAGAGTCCCTTGCGGAGGTCGTAGCGGGTTCCGGCGACGACGGGGATGAGGGAGTACCGGGTCCGTCGGCGTTCCAGGCGTTCCCATGCGGAGATGAGGTTACGGACATCGTCCACGATCTGTGCCGGGAGGTAGATCTGGGGCGGGGTTGCGTCGAGGAGTTGTCGGGTCGCGATGTGGAGGGCGATTCCGACGGCGTGGTCCTGGTGAGCGTGGGTGAGCAGGACGTTATCGAGTCCGGCTGCGTAGCGGGGCCCTTTGCCGATGTCGAAGCAGAGGTTGAGCTCCCGGACCGCCACGCAGGTCTCGAGGGTGGAAATCGAGGTTCCTTCGAGGGTGTAGCCGCCGCAGGTGATCCTGGCCAGGCCTGGCTCCGCGAAAGGTCGCCGAGGGGGAGCCTTCGTCCCGGGGTGGGAGGAAGGGCGGCGCATTCAAGCACAGGGGATGGGCGGATTCAACGGCGGGGGGAGGGAAGGCCGGCCCCGGCTCCCTGTGGGGAGACCGGGGCCGGCCCTGGAGAGGGGTTTCTTTCGGGGCTGCCTACAGCACGGCGATGAGGGTTGCGGGGACGATCATGAGAAGCCAGAGGTGGCGCATGGGTGGAATCTCCGTCAGGCGGTTTCTTTGAGCGGTTCCGTCTCGGCGACGGGGACCGCGATTTTGCGCGTGGCGTCTTCGACACGCGCCATCACATCCGGGTTGGCATCCAGGAATGCGGCGGCGTTTTCGCGGCCCTGGCCCAGGCGGGTGTCACCGAAGGTGAACCATGCCCCGGACTTATCCACGACTTTCAATTCCGTTGCGGTGTCCACGAGGTCCCTGGAGTGGACGATTCCGCGGCCGAACATGATGTCGAACTCGGTCTTCCGGAACGGGGGCGCGCACTTGTTCTTCACCACCGTCGCCTTCACCCGGTTCCCGACCGTATCTTCCCCGGTCTTGATCGAGGTCACGCGGCGGACTTCGATGCGGACGGAGGAGTAGAACTTCAGGGCCCGCCCACCGGAGGTCGTCTCGGGATTCCCGTATCCGCCGATCTTCTCGCGGATCTGATTGATGAAGATCACGCAGGTTTTGGAGCGGGAGATGGACGCGGTGAGTTTACGGAGGGCCTGGGACATCAGGCGCGCCTGGAGTCCGACGGACGCGTCGCCCATTTCTCCCTCGAGTTCCTGGCGCGGGACGAGGGCGGCGACGGAGTCGATCACGATCACATCGACGGCGTTGGAGTTCACGAGCGCCTCGGCAATCTCCAGTGCCTGTTCCCCGGAGTCGGGCTGGGAGAGGAGGAGCTGGTCGGTCTGGACGCCGAGCCGGCGGGCGTAGGAGGGATCGATGGCGTGCTCGGCGTCGATGAATGCTGCGGCGCCGCCACGGGCCTGGGCGTTGGCGATGACATGAAGAGAGAGGGTGGTCTTGCCGCCCGACTCGGGTCCGAAGATTTCGACGATGCGTCCGCGGGGGACGCCGCCGATGCCGAGGCAGAGGTCGAGGGAGAGGGCGCCGGTGGGAATCGTCTCGATCGGGACGATGTCGTCCGAGCCGAGGCGCATCACGGATCCGAGTCCGTAGCGTTTCTGGATTTCCGACACCACGGCTTCGAGCGCCCGCGACTTCTGGCGGTCGACTTCTTTCGACAGTTCCTTGAGGGGCATCTTGACGGCGGGTTTGCTGGACACGGGATCTCCTGTTTTATGCGCTCATGTTTTCGGTGCAGTACGCTTGGAACTCGGCCAGCGCGCGCGGATACGACCGCTCGGCCGGGGGAATCGAGTCCAGGTGCCGCCGGGCCTGGGCCAGGACGCGGTGCGCCCGCGCACGGGACCAGAGGGAGAGTTCGAACCGGTGGATGGCGGCGATACGGCCGGCCGGATCGAGGACGACGAGGTCGAACGACGACTGCGAGATGAGAATCCGGAGCGATTCGACCATTTCGGGAAGGCCGATATCGACGGTGAGGCCGGCGAAGCGGGGGCCGCCGGCGCTCTGGAGGGACGTGACGACGGAGAGGAGGGGGAAGCGGGGTTCCTCCGCGACACCGAACTCGACGTCATCGGGTTTAGCGTGAGAGAAGAGGGGGACGTCCTGGGCTGCGACGCGTGTGACGAGGAACGCGGTTCCGGATTCGACGAGGAGGGCGCCCATGGAGGAGGTGAGGGCCTTGTCGATATCCTGGGTGCGGCGGGCGACGGCGTCGGCGAGGAAGCGGGCTTCCTCGGCGGGGAGTGTGGCGTGGGAGGCGGTCCTGAAGCGATTCCTTGTGGCGAGCATGGCTGGAGCCCTCAACCTGTTGTGTTTACCTGAACACCTGACAGACACCGAACATCTGGGCGATAGAACTACATCTGGACGCGGCGCACGACGCCGACGACACGTCCACCGACCCTGAAGGTTTCATCTCCCTGGCTGATCCAGATTGGCTGCATGCCGGAGTTCTCGGGCTGGAGTCGCCATCCGGAGGGTTCCCGGAAGATCCGTTTGACGGTGGCCTCTCCATCCATGAAGGCGACCCCGATCTGGCCGGAGTCGATGACAGGCTGCTCGCGGACGACGACGTAGTCACCGGGGTTGATGCCGGCGCCGATCATGCTTTCACCGCGGACGCGGAGGGCGAAGAGTCCCTCGCTGTGGCCGAAGAGATCGTCGATGCCGAGGGTTCCCTCGCGGTTTTCGATGGCGGCGATCGGGGAGCCTGCGGCGACGGTCCCGACGATGGGGATGCCGTTCTGTCGGAATGCGGGGTCCAGGATCTCGATGGCGCGGGACTTTTCGCTGCGCCGGATGAATCCCTTTTTCTCCAGGGCCTTGAGGTGGCCGGTCACGGCGTTCGGGGAGGCGAAGTCGAATTCACCGGCGATTTCCTCGTAGGAGGGGGGGTAGCCGTGCTCCCGCACATGCTGGCAGAGGAAGTTGAAGATGTTCTGTTGCTTGGCCGTCAGGTGGGCGCGCATGGAAGCTCTCTCGTTGTCTCCGATGCCAGTCAGTATACTGTGTATCTCGACATCTATCAAGCCGATCTTTGGTATTTTTTAGTGTGGACCTCACCAGACCGCCGAGCACGGCTGAAAGACCATGCCCTGCAGGAACTTGCGTTCCCCGGCAGGCCGGCGAAAACTCCCGCCCCACCCATCCTCACAAACGGCCCCCCGGCCAGGTTCACCTTTCCTCCCCCGCGAGCCCCCTCCTCCGCTATCCTCTCCCCCATGCCCGCACCCCCCGGCGACCGCCGCCCCGCCACCATCCTCTTCGCAGATATCTCCGGGTTCACAACCCTCTCGGAGCGCATGGACCCCGAGGACGTCCGCGACGTCATCGACGCCCTGTTCCGCCGGTTCCGGATCGCCATCGAGCAGGAAGGCGGGACGATCGACAAGTTCATCGGGGATGCCGTCATGGCGATTTTCGGCGCCCCGACCCCGCACGCCGATGACCCGGCCCGCGCCGTCCGCGCCGCCCTCGCACTCCAGGACGAGATCGCGCGCTTCAATGCAGGCCGGACCCTCGACCTCCGGCTCCGCGTCGGCGTTCATGCGGGGGAGATTCTCTGGGGAAGCGTCGCGGGGGACCGCCCGACGGCGATGGGGGACGCGGTGACGCTGGCGCAGAAGGTTGAGGGAGCCTGCGAGCCGGGGTGCGTCCTGGTCACGCGGTCGGTGGAGCGGGCGGTGGCGGGGAGCTTCCGGATGGAGGGGCGGGAGGGTGTGAAGGTGAAAGGGCGGGACGGGGAGTTGGAAGTCTTCGAGATCACCGGGGCGCTGTAGGGGCGACGGCCCCGCGGGGGCGGCGCAGGCGGGAGAGGAGGGCCTCGAGCGCGGCGGCGGCGGCG
>JABWAY010000240.1 GCA_013360825.1 Candidatus Brocadiia bacterium
CCGCGCCACGATGAAGACCGTCACGAACCCCGCCAGCAAAGTCACCGCGAACGACGCGCTGGCGAACCCCGGCATCTCGCCCTCGACGCGATGCGCTTCCGCCATGCAACCGGGTGGCGGCCGAAGTTCGCGTTCTGACCCGGCCCGCGCGGGCACCCGGGCGAAAAAAAAGAGGGCCGGCACCGGGCCGGCCCCCTGGATCCGTCCTCCGAAACTACCGCAGCGCGAGCGCCGCCTTCCGCGTCCGCACCGTCTTCTTCGTCCCGTCGCCGTACACGGAGTCCCGCTGCCGGGGGCGACGCTGCGCCTTCAGGATCGCCTTTTCCAGCAGTTCCGGCGACGTGTACCGGGCCGCGGGGCCGCTGGTGTAGACCGCTCCGCCCTGGAAGTGCGTCCCGCCGAGGTCGTTCGCGCCCATGGAGAGGCACTGGATCGCCTCGGGAAGGCCGAAGAGCGCCCAGGGGACCTGGATGTTCTGGACCGAGTTTCCGAAGAAGATCCGGGAGATGGCGACGAGCTTCAGGAGCTGCTGCTGCGAGATCCGCTGCCGGCTGTTCCCGAAGGCCGCTCCTTCCGGGATCATCGGCAGGATCTGGAATTCCACGATCCCGCCGGTGTCCTTCTGGATGTTCCGGATGATCTCCAGGTGCTCGCAGATATGGATCTCGTTCTCCACGTGACCGACGAGGATCGACGCGGTCGTCTTGATCCCGAGCCGGTGCGCCGATTTGACGATCTCCACCCAGTCCGCCGTCCGGATCCGGTCCGGGCTGATCTTTTTCCGCACCTTGTCGTTCAGGATGTCCGCTCCCGTCCCGGGCATCGAGTCGAGTCCGGCCTCCTTCAGCTGCTCCAGGACCTCGCGGGCCGGAACCCGCGCGCGCCGCGCGGCAAAGTGGACCTCCGTCGGGCTGAACGCGTGGATGTGGGCGTGCGGGAATTCGTCCCGGAGCGTCTGGATCAGCCGCACGAGGTAGCTCACCGAAAGGTCCGGGTTGAGCGCTCCCTGCACCGCGATGTCGTTCCGGACCGGGCTCGCCTGGACGCGCTCCACGACCTGGTCCGGCGTGAGGGTGTACGCCTCCTTGTCGCCCTTTTTCCGGAAGAGGCTGCAGTGCCGGCACGATGCCCGGCAGACGTTGGTGTAGTAGATGTGGGTGCGGTGCACGAACGACGTCACGCCCTGATGCGTCCGCCGGTTGAGCTCATTCGCGACCTGGTAGATGTCCGCGAACCCCGGCTCCTCCTGCTGCATCAGCATCAACGCCTCGATCGCCGAAACTTCCTGCCGCTCGATAGCCGCCTTGAGGATGATATTCGGATCCATTGGTGTCGTTCCCCCGTTGCCTTGGCCCCGCCGTCTCGGGCGGGGCGCCTCTCCGAAAACGTCTCCCGCTACGCCGCCAGGTGATCGAGGCCGAATTCACGCAGAAACGGCCTCAGCCGGTACGGCGGAAATGCCAGCGTCTCCGTCAGGGGCTCTCCGCCGTGCCCGTGCCAGTCGCTGCCCGCCGTCGTGTACAGCCCGTGACTGTCCCCCAGCTCGACGAGCCGGGCGGTCCGGACGCCGTGCGTGCGGCGCCGGAACGTCTCGATCCCTTTCAGTCCCCAACCGACCATCCTGTCCAGCCGGGCCTCCAGCTCCTTCGCCGGCGGGTGGGCCCAGACGGCGACCCCCCCGTTCGACGAGACCAGCCTGATCACGTCCTCCACCGATGCATGGGCCAGCGGAACGATCCCGTGTTTCCAGTGCAGGTGGCGCTCGAAGGCATCGTCGATCGAAGAGGCGTGTCCGCGGGAGACCATGACCCTGGCGACGTGGGCCCGGGAGAGGGAGTCGCCGGTCGCGACCTGGCGGATGTCGTCCAGGTCGAGCGGGACCCCGCGGTCGCGGAGCCGTCGAAGGATGATGGCGAGCCGGGTTTCCCTCCGTGCGCGCGCTCCGGCCAGGAATGTGGCGACGTCGGCCGGGACGGCATCGCGGAAGTAGGCCAGGATGTGGAGCTCCTCGTCGTCCCAGGCCGCGCTGATTTCCGAGCCGGGGATGAGGGTGAGGTCGCGGCCGCGGACGGCGGCTCTTGCGAGATCGAACGACGCGATCGAGTCGTGATCGGTGATGGCGAGGACCCGCAGGCCGGCCGAGCACGCCATATCGACGATCTCCGGCGGCGGAAAGACGCCGTCGGACAGGGTCGAGTGGACGTGAAGGTCGAGTTTCATACGGGGCGTCGCGGTCTCCAGTAAGGTCGGCGGAGCATAGCAATGCCCCCGGGGGCGCGCAATGGGGTCCCCGGCGCCAATTCCCCTCTCAATAAAAACATGATTCGGGTCGGCGGGAGGGGCCTTGAAAACGCGGTTGGAATTTGGTTACGGGGGCCGGGCGCGGGTTTAGGCTGCGGCGATGAGCGGAACGCTGGTCCTGGTCGACGCCCCCAACTTCGCGTTCCGCGCGTTCCACGCACTTCCCAGATTCACCAGTCCGTCCGGCGAGCCGACCGGCGCGGTCTTCGGGTTCGCCACGATGCTCCAGCGGCTGGTGCGGGAGCTCAAGCCGACTCACCTCGCGGTCGTGTTCGACCCGCCCGGGCGCACCTTCCGCGACGACCTCTACGGGGAGTACAAGGCGACGCGGGCCGAAACGCCGCCCGATCTCGTCTCCCAGTTCGGCCCCATCCGCGAGGTCGTGCAGGCGTTCCGCGCGCCGCTGGTCGAGGCGCCGGGGTTCGAGGCGGACGACGCGATCGGCACGCTGGCCCGGATGGGCGAGGCGGCCGGGATGCAGGTCTGGATCGCGACCGGGGACAAGGACCTCTGCCAGGTGGTGACGGACCGCGTGAAGATCGTGGACACGATGAAGGACCGCGTCTCGGGCCCGAGGGAGGTGGAGGAGAAATTCGGCGTCCCCCCGCGGCAGGTCGTGGACGTGCTCGCGCTGATGGGGGACTCGGTCGACAACGTCCCGGGGGTCCCCGGCGTGGGGGAGAAAACGGCGACGGCGCTCGTGCAGAAGGCGGGGAGCGTCGAGGCCCTCCTGGAGGCCCCGGACCTCGCCGGGAGACCGAAAATCGCCCAGGCGCTCCGGGACCACGCGGCGGACGCGCGCCTCTCGAAGGTCCTCGTCACGATCCGGTACGACGTTCCCGTCGGGCCGCTCGAGGACCTCCGCGTCCGGCCCGTCGATACGGCGGCCCTGCGGGCCCTCTACACGCGCTGCGGGTTCACCCGCCTGCTCAAGGAACTCCCCGCCGAGGAGGTCCCCGCCGCGAAGACGGAGTCCCGGGTCGTGGACACCCTGGAGGGCGTGGCCGCCCTGGCCGCGGCGCTCCGGCAGGCCGGACGCTTCGCCTTCGCCATCCTGGGGACCTCCCGCGAGGGCATGCGCGCGGGGATCGTCGGGATCGCGGCGGCCTGGGAAAAGGGCGCCGGCGTCTACGTCCCGCTCGGGCACTCGCCGATGCTCGCCCCCCGGCAGCCCGCACGGGAGGCCGCGCTCGAACTCCTGCGCCCCGTCTTCGAGGACCCGGCCGTCACGAAAACGGCGCACGACGCGAAATTCGAACTCCTCGTCCTCCTGCGCCACGGGATCCGCGTGGCCGGGCTGGACTGCGACCCGATGCTCGCCGCCTACGTCCTCGATCCCGCGAAGCCGAACGACCTCGAAAGCCTCGCGATCGAACATCTCGGCGTCCGCCCCGCCTCCGTCGCCGACCTCGCCGGGCGCGGGCGCGCCGCCGTGAGCTTCGAGGCGATCGATCCCGCCGGCACCGCACCCCATGCCTGCGAAACAGCCGGCGCCGCCGCCGCCCTCGCCGGAGTCCTCCTGCCGAAACTCGCCCCCGAGGGACTCGACGGACTCTTCCGCGACGTCGAAATGCCCCTGCTCGGCGTCCTGGTCCGCATGGAGTCCGCCGGGATCGGGGTGGACGTCGAAGGGCTCCGTGCGCTGGGAGCGGAGTTCGACCGGCGCCTCACCGGGCTCCGGGACGCGATCTACGAGGCCGCGGGGGAGACCTTCAACATCGACTCCACCCGGCAGCTCCAGCGCATCCTGTTCGAAAAACTCGGCCTGACGCCGGGGCGGAAGACGAAGACCGGGTTTTCCACCGATGCCGCGGTGCTCGAGTCCCTCGCGGCGGAGCACCCCGTCCCGGCGCGGATCGTGGCGTTCCGCGCGCTCGCGAAGCTGAAGTCGACGTACGTCGACGCGCTTCCCGCCGCCGTGAATCCGCAGACCGGGCGCATCCACACGACGTTTTCGCAGGCGGTCGCGGCCACGGGGCGCCTGTCCTCGAACGACCCGAACCTCCAGAACATCCCGGTCCGGACGGAGGAGGGGCGCCGGATCCGCCGCGCCTTCCTCGCCGCCCCGGGGTGCCGTTTCGTCTCGGCGGACTACTCGCAGATCGAACTCCGGCTCCTCGCCCACGTCTCCGGCGATCCCGCCCTCGTCGACGCCTATCGGACGGGAAGCGACGTCCATGCGCGGACGGCGGCGGAGGTGTTCGGCGTACCCGAGGATCGCGTCACGGACGAGCAGCGGCGCCAGGCCAAGGTCGTGAACTTCGGCGTCATCTACGGGATGTCGGCCCACGGTCTCGCCCAGCAGCTCCGCGTCCCCCGCGACACCGCCGCCCTCTGGATCGAGGCGTATTTCCGCCGCTACGCCGGCGTCCGCGCGTTCCTCGACCGGACCCTCGAGGACACCCGCCGCACCGGATTTGTCCGCACCCTGCTCGGCCGCCGGCGCCCGCTCCCGGACATCAACGCCCCCGACGGCAACCTGCGGAACGCCGCGGAACGGATGGCGGTCAATGCGCCGGTGCAGGGAAGCGCCGCCGACCTGATCAAGGTCGCGATGATCCGGATCGACCGCGCCCTGGCCCAGGGCGGTTTCCGCTCCCGGATGCTCCTCCAGGTCCACGACGAACTGCTGTTCGAGGTCCCCGAAGGCGAGGAATCCCGCCTGACGGAGCTGGCCGTCCGCGAAATGGAGGGGGCGATCCAGCTCTCCGTCCCCCTGAAAGTCGAGGTCTCCGCCGGCGCCCGGTGGGGGGAAATGACCTGACCCGCCGATTCTCGCGGATTTCCCTTCCCCTGCCGATCCGCGCATCCCTATAATCTTCCCGCAGTTGTGGGGCTTCCCAGATTTTTCCTGGAGGAGAGCATGCTCAAAGGCCTTCGCGTCCTGATGGTGACCGTCGCAACACTGTCCATGCTCCTGCTCGCCGGTCCGGCCGGAGCCGGCATGGTCGAGACGCCGCAGTCGCCCTCCGCGGACCAGGTCCGCGCGCAGGCGATCGACTCGGTGAAGGCCCATGTCGTCGGCGCCGGGCTGGACGGCGAACGCGCCGCAACCGCCCTGCAGTCGCTCGACACCGCGCAGCTCCTCGCCCTTCAGTCCCAGGTGGAGGCCTCCCGCGCGGGCAGCACCGGGTTCGCCATCGGGATCGGCGTGGCCGTCGTCGCCGCGGTGGTGTTCGTGATCTTCGAGACGTTCTACCCGTACTAGGCGTGACCGTCCTGCACAGGGGCGCGGCCGTTCTGGCCGTGCCCCTTTTTTTGTCGGCCTGCGGCGGCCCCGGAGAGCGCGTCTCCGACCCCCCGCCGGGTCTCATCCGCGTCCGGGTCGATCTCCCCAGGGGGGGATTTCTGGACTGCGGGCCGGAAGCGCTGGCGGCGGTGCTGCGGCTGAACGGCCAGGCGGCGGACGTGAAGGAGATTTCGGGGAAGATCTGCGACCGGGCGAGCGGCGGGACCACCGTCGCGGACCTGGCGACGTACGCGGCCGACCGGGGGCTCATGCCGCGCCCGGCCCGGGGGGCGACGATCGAGACGCTTCGCGCCTCGCTGGAACGCGGGGTTCCGCCCATCTGCATGGTCAACGCCACCCCGCGCACGTTTCATTTCTATGTCGTGGTCGGCGTCGTCCCCGGGCGCGTGGTGGTGGCGGACTACGACGGGGGGGTGCGCATCTTCTCGGAGCGGGAATTCGCCGCCCGCTGGCGGGGGACGGGGCGGCTCACGGTCCTCATCGGTCCGGCGGAGGTCGTCCGCGGGATCCCGCACGATGAGGACGCGTGGCTTCGCGAACTCGAGGCCGCCGGCGAGCCGGCGCAGCCGAAGGAGTCGCTCTCCGGGCAGGCTCACGCGGCGCTGGGGGCGCTGTACGAGGCCAAGGGATTCCTGAAGCTGGCGAAGTTCTCGTACAGGTTTGCCGTCGACCGCGACCCCGGGCAGGTCGGCGCCGCCCTGGCGCTGGGGAATCTGCTCTATGGGGAAGGAAAGATCGAGGAAGCGGCCGGAGTGTTCCGGCGGGGCGCGTGGGCGGACGGGTCCTGCGCGAACAACCTGGCGTGGATCCTGAGCGAGCACCAGGGGAAGGCTGCGGAGGCCCGCGCCTGGGCGCGCGCGGCGGAAACGCAGGCGGTCGCGCTGAGCATGCCCTGGTTCCAGTCGCTCGACACGCAGGCGACGATCGCCCTGCGCCTCGGGGAACCGGCGGAGGCCGCGCAGTGCTGGGAGAAGGGCGGGGATGCCATTCCGGCGGCGCCGTGGACCGGGC
>JABWAY010000241.1 GCA_013360825.1 Candidatus Brocadiia bacterium
GTCGTGCGGATCGAGGAGGGCGGCGCCGTCCGTGTCCGCCGGGGCGATCCGCTTGACGCATTGCGTCAATTTCTGGACGACCGGCTGCCGCGGAAGCGGGCGCTCGCGCGCGTGCCCGCGGCCGTGGCCTGCCTCTCGTACGACCTGGGGCGCTCCATCGAACGCCTGCCGTCCCGCGCGCGCGACGACCAGCGCTTTCCGGAACTGTTCGTCGCCGTCCACGCACGGATCCTGGAACTGGAGCACGACACCGGGCGGATCCGGGAGCACCGGCTCGGGGTGCGCCCCGCGGCGCCCCAGGCGGGGCCCGCACCGCCCTCCCCGGGACGGTTCCGCGTCTCCCCCAGGCCTCCCCTCGTCTCCCGCGCCGCCTTCATCCGCGCCGTGGCGCGCGCGGTGACGTACATCCACGCGGGCGACATCTTCCAGGTCAACCTCTCCCGGCGCTTCGAGGCCCGCGTCTCCGGCACCCCCCGGGAACTCTGGGCCCGGCTTCGCGCCGCTTCCCCCGCCCCCTACGCCGCATGGCTCGACCTCGGCGGGGGGCTCCATGTCCTCTCCAGCTCGCCGGAGTCGTTCCTGCACGTCCGCGGGCGGCGCGTGACGACGCGCCCGATCAAGGGAACCCGGCCGCGGGGGCGGACGGCGGCGGCGGACGCGCGGCTGCGTGCGGACCTTCTCGGGAGCGCGAAGGACCGTGCGGAGCTTGCGATGATCGTCGACCTGATGCGCAACGACCTGGGCCGCGTCTGCCGCGCGGGGAGCGTCCGCGTCGAGGACGCGCGGAGGCTGGAGAGCTACCCCCAGGTTCACCATGGCGTCGCCACCGTCTCGGGAATGCTGGCGAAAGGGGTCGATGCCGTGGACCTGATCCGCGCGACCTTTCCCGGGGGGTCGATCACGGGGGCCCCGCGGGTGCGGGCGATGGAGATCATCGAGGAGCTCGAGCCGGCGCGGCGCAGCATCTACACCGGCGCCGTCGGCTGGATCGCGCGCGACGCCCTCGAACTCTCGATCGCCATCCGCACCCTCCTGCTCGACGGCTCCCGGGCGACCTGGCAGGTCGGCGCGGGGATCGTGGCGGAAAGCGATCCCCGGGAGGAGGAGCGAGAGACGCGCGCGAAGGCGGCCGGCATCGAGCGCGCTCTGGGACTGGCGGGGGGAGACGCCGCGCGCCGAGGGTGCTAAAGTGAAAAGGATGAGCGCATCGAGGCCGGCCGCGCGGGCTCCACGGGACATCGTCTGGACATCGCGCGGCTGGGTAAACGGATCCACCCCGCTGATCGGGGCCGCCGATCTCGCCCTCCAGCACGGGTTCGGCCTTTTCGAGACCCTGAGGGCCTACGGCGGCCGCGTCTTCCGCCCGGACGAACACTTCCGCCGTCTCGAGCGGACCGCGCGGACGTTCCGGATCCGGCTTCCGCTCGACGCGCAGACGTTCCGTGAAGCGTGCGCGGAGCTGCTCGAGGCCGCCCGCCGCCCGGACGCGCGCGTGCGCCTGACGGTCGCGGCGGGGCCGCCCCCGCTCGCCGTGCTCCAGGCCCTTCCCCTCGCCGCGCCGGAGCGTGGCCAGTATGCGCGCGGCGTGACCCTCTGGCCGGCGCCGTTCTGCCGGAACACGCGCGGGGTTCTGTCGGGCCACAAGACGATCAACTATCTCGACAACTACTGGGCGCGCGCCGAGGCGAATCGGCGCGGGCATTTCGAAGCGCTGATGCTGAACGAGCGTGACGAGGTTGCGGAGGGGACGCGGGCGAACGTGTTCTGGGTGAAGGACGGGGAGCTGGTGACCCCGTCGCTGGACACCGGGATTCTGGAGGGGGTGACGAGGACGGTGCTGATCGGGATCGCGAGGGAAGGCGGACGCCGGGTGCGCGAGGCCCGGACGGGGGTCGCGGAGCTTCTGGCGGCGGACGAGGCGTTTCTGGCGAGTACGATCGTGGAAGTCCTGCCGGTCGTCGCGATCGGCCGCCGCCGGATCGGCGCCGGCCGGCCCGGCCCCGTGGCGAAACGCCTGCGTGCGGCGTTCGCGCGCAGGGTGGCGGCCGAGCTCGCGGCGCGATGACGCTGTCGCTCATTTATCAGCAGAAACGCCGCAGGCTGGTGGCGCTGATGCTGCTGGTGCTGGCCCTCATGGTGATCGCCATGTTCTGGGTCCCGGCCTGGAGGGCCTCCGGCCCGGTCTGGGCGGCCAGGGCGGGGGACCGCGTCGCGATCGTGCTGCGGGATCCTTCCGGGGACGGCGGGGAGGACGCCTCATTTCGCGTCTCCTGGCGGATGGCGGACGGCCGCTGGCTCGAGGCGGGACCGTACACGGGGCAGGTGACGGCCGTCGCCGGCGGGGAGTCGCTGCTCGTGTACCACGGCCGGTCGTGGTCCACCTACCATCCGCCCCGCGAGGACGGGACCGGGTCGGGAAAGGACCGGTGGGACAGCTGGCCTCACCACTGGGGGGTCGTCGCGGCGGCGAGGGAGGGAACGGCGTCGTGGGTGTTCGGGCTGCTCGATGAGCGGACGCTGGCGGTCGCGTGGCTGGATGCGGAGGGGTGGAAGCAGGGGCCCGAACTCCGCCGGGCCGGTGCGGTCCGCGACGTCACGGCGGCCGCGAACGCCGAGGGGGCGCGGGTCTGGTGGCGGGAGGACGGCGGCGCCTGGGGCTCCTCGGTCACGCGGGCCGGATGGTCCGAGCCCGTCCCCGTGGGAGTCCCGCACGAGGCCCGCATGGCCGCCGCGACCGTCGCCGGGCGGCCGACGCTCTTTCTCGTCACGGGCCTCATGAAATCCCGGATGCAGGTCGCGGAGGCCGCGGCCGAGGGAGCCTCGTGGGAAGTCCGCAAGGGACTTCCGTATTTCTCGGCGGGGGAGAGCGTCGCGATGGCCGGCGGCCCCGGTCCTTCGTTCGCGGTCGCGACGGGGCTGACGACCGGCTGGACCGAGCTGGGCGCCGGGCCGGCTGAACTCGCCCCGCTCGACCACACCTTCCTCCGCTACCGTCCCGGGGCCCAGCCGTGGTTCATCTCGATGATCTTCGCGAGCCTCGGCATCGTCGGCATTGGGTGCACGCTCCTGTTCGAACGCCGCCGCGTCAGCCCCGAGACGATCGCCGCCCAGGCGCGGCTTCTCTCCACCGTCGCTCCCCTCGGCCTCCGCATTCTCGCGGCCGGGATCGACACCCTGCCGTTTCTCTACGTCTTCGGCTGGCTCGCCGAACAGAAAATCCTCGACCCGCTTCTGGCGACGCTCGGCGCCGTCGTGGCCTGCTCGGTCTGGTGCGCCGCGTTCGAGGTCTGGCGGGGGAGGACCCCGGGGAAGATGGTCGCCGGGCTGGAGATCCGGCGCCTCGACGGGACCGACCCGGGACTCGGGCGCGTGATCGTGCGCAATCTGCTCCGGACCGTCGAACTCCTCGTCATGCTCATCCCGGCCGTCCTGATGGTCGCAACAACCCGATCCCAGCGGCTGGGGGATCTGTTCTCGGGAACCATGGTCGTGCGGTCCGCCGTCGAGGTGAAACAGGGCGAAGAGGAGGTCCGATGACGCTCAAGGACAAGATCCGCTGGGGCACGATCGCCGTCGTTTCCATCATCGTGCTGCTCTTCATCTTCTTCAACCTGGAGAGCGTCCCGATCAACATCATCATCGGCCGGGTGTCGATGCCCGTGGCGTTCGTCGTGATCTTCAATTTCATGCTCGGAGCCGGGACGATGTGGGTCTGGGGGGTTCTCCGCCCGATGCGGAAGAAGGAGTGACGCGGGGCGCGGCTACTTGTCCGTGGCGGGCCCGCTGACGGTGTACCCCTTCGTGGCCTTCTTCAGGAACAGGATCGCGAAGCAGGTGTCGTAGGTCTCCCCGCCCGCAATCCCGACTCCGCGGCCCCAGGCGCCGGTGGGGAGCTGGTTCGCCAGGAGCCAGGTTTTCCCCTCCTCGTACCAGTCGTGTTTTCCGAACGCGTTGATGCCGAGGATCATTCCGGCCCGCTCGATCCCGTAGATGCAGTAGTAGTTGCTGCCGCCGAAACCTCCCGCGTGCTGCTGCTCCCAGTTCTTCTCCATCCACTCCAGCGCCTTCTTCGTCACAGGGGCGTTCAGGCCGGCGCCGGGCTTCCCCTGGACGAGCCCCAGCTCGTTCAGGCAGATGTGGATCGAGGCCAGCCCCGAGACCGTCATGCTCTCGTAGGCCATGTCGACGCCCCCCGCCCCGTACCCCCAGCCCCCCTCCCTCGTCTGGCGCTTCGAAAACCACTCGAGCGACCGCTGCCAGGAGGCGTTCGGAACCTCGCAGACGGTCGCCGCCGCCCGCAGCCCGAGCAGCCCGTACTGCGTATTGGAGTTGTCGCCGGAAGGATTGCGCTGGACGCTGCGGTTCGCGAGCTGTGTCTTCTTCTGCTGGGCCTCGGTTCCCCCGGGTTTCCGGGCGGGCGTATTCCCGCCGGACGAGGTCGTCTTGCCGCCCCGGGTCGGGATGTTCCGCGTCCAGTTTCCGTAGGACCACTGCCCGTTGGCGCACTGGGTGTCGCACAGGAACTGCCCGATCTCCACCAGCTGCGCGCGGAACCGCGCCGTGCCGATGTCCGCCATCGCCATGGCCGCAATGGCGCTCTCATAGGTCATCTGCGGCCGGAACTCCATCAGGTAATCCAGCGCCTCCTTCATCGCCGGATCGCTCTCCGGCACCCCCGCGTGCCACAGCGCATAGGCCTGCAGGGCGAGCCCGGAATTGCCGTTCACGAACGCCGCTCCCGCCCCCCCCTGCTTCGCCGCCAGCACGGATTCGTAGCCCCTCCGGAAGACCGGCTTCAGCCAGTCCGAGGAACGGGCCAGGGCCTTGTCCACCGGGCCCATCCCGTCCGTCCGGTGCTCCGCCCACCAGGTCCGCCAGACCGCAGGATCCTCGGTGTGCTCCACGCCCGAAACCTTCGCCAGCGCGTCCGCAAGCCCCCAGCGCACCTCCCGGTTCTCCTCCGCCTCCAGCGCTTCGATGAGGCGCTCCACAGACTCCATCGACCTCAGCACTCCCAGCCCCTGGCTCGCCGCCATCCGCACCTCGACCGCGGGATCCTTCAGCAGCAGCGCCACGTCGCGGAGCAGAAAACTGTCCCGCGGCCCCAGATTGCGGCATGCCCGCGCCCGCACCGAAGCGCCCGGATCCCGCATCAGGAACCGGAGCATCTCCACCCGGTCCAGCATCCGCTCGTCGGCGAAGACCGCGCAGAATCGCGCCCGCGCCCGTTCCTCCGGATGCTTCAGGATCGTGTCCCGGAAAACATCCCGCGCCCGGACGTTGGTCGAGGCGTTCATCGCGTCCGCCAGCGCGTGCCGGACATCGCTGTCTTCCTCCGCCGCGTACGCCGACAGCAGGAGAGCCATTCCGTCCGGGTGATCGAACCCCGTCAGGGAGCGGACGGACTGGACCCGGTTTTCCGCCACGGGATCGGCCATCTGCCGCAGGAAGGCCTCACGGACGTGGTCCCACTCGGCGAAGACGGGGAGGCTGAGGGCGAAGGCGGCGGCCAGGGAGGCACGGGTGAAGGGCTTGCGCATGGACACCAACTTAGCAAATCGGGGGCCATCGGGTCGCGTGGGAGTCGCTCGGCGCGGGCGTCGGGAAATGTAAAGACTCTTACCTGGGCCGGCGAAACAGCACCTCGTGGCAGGCCAGTGTCTTCACCCCCAGCTTGCGCTCCACCTTCATCCCGGGCGCCTCCCGCTGCACACAGTCCACCAGCTCGTCCACCGTGGCAAACTCGTACGGGAGCCCGCCCAGCCAGTCGACCATGCCGGTCCACCACCTCATCCCCCGCGGGGCCATGTCCTCCCTCAGCCGTCTCCAGGGATTCTTCAGGCGCACCACCGACCAGGCGCACCACGCCCCCGCATAAGACCACTCCATCGCACGCTTCCCGGGTCCCGGCAGCCGGTTGTACAGCCGTTTCAGCGCCAGCCAGGTCCTCGAGCCCAGCGGCCCGCGCACACGATTGTAGATCGCGAGGAACAGCCGTCCCCCGGGAGCCACCCTCGCCGCGGCGTTCCGGATTGCCGCCCGCATGTCGCCCGTGTGATGGAGAACCCCCCAGGAGTAGACCACGTCGAACGTCCCGAGCGGCTCCAGGAACGCGCGGTCCAGGACGGAACCCTGCCGCACCTGCCAGAACGCCGGCGCACCCGCCCGCGCGTGCATGTGGCGCGTGCAGTCCACCGAGAACGGATCGATGTCGAAGCTCTCGATGCGCGAGGCCCCGAGCGCGTGCGCGCCGAACGAAAACAGCCCGCTCCCGCTTCCGGCGTCCAGAAAGGAGAGCCCCCGCAGGTCGCCGAGCCAGTCGGCCAGGGAGTCCCGGGCGCGATCGATGCGCTCCTCCGTCAGCGTGTCGAGAAACTGCCGCCAGTTCTTCCCGAAGGAGAACGTCACGGCTTCCGTCCCCGCAGCGTCCGGGGGGGCGCTCACTCCGGCGATTCCGCCAGCGCGAGGGCGCCCTCGGCTCCCGCCAGGACCGGCTCGCTCACCCTCGCGACGTGCCCGCCCCCGAGGCGGCGGAGCCCCTCCTCGAGCAGCCGGTCGAG
>JABWAY010000242.1 GCA_013360825.1 Candidatus Brocadiia bacterium
CGGTTTCGCTCGACGACGTCGCCTCCGCGCTGGCGGCATCGACGAAGGAGGGGGGCGCCGTCCGCTCGCTGTTCGAGAAGGGGCGGGACTGAATCCGGGCGGGGTGGAAGCGTTCCGGGGTCAGCGGTGTCCGGGGGCCGCCGCGCAGGCGGCGCAGCCGGGCCGCGGCGTCCAGCGGACCTGGCGCGTGGTTCCAGCCAGGAGGTCGAGGACCTGGAGCCTTCCCGGGGCCGCGGAATCGAGTCCGAGCAGTCGCTTGCAGCCCTCGACCGCCATGAGCGTCCCGACAGCCCCCGCCGCCGGGCCGAGCACCCCTTCCCCCTCGCACGTCTCGAAAGTCCCCTCCTCCGGCGGCGACTCGAACAGGCAGCGGTAGCACCCGCTGCCGCCCGCGACCACCGCGACCTGGCCGTTCCACCGCACGACACCGCCGATGACCAGGGGGATGCCGGCCGCGACGCAGAGGTCGTTCACGAGGAACTTCGTGCCGGGGCTGTCCGTCCCCTCGAGGACGAGGGTCCGCCCGCGCAGAAGCGCCGCCGCGTTTCCCGCCCCCAGGGCGATCGGGAACGTCTCGATGCGGACATCCGGATTCAGGCGCCGCAGGACCGCAGCGGCGGCTTCGACCTTGGGCTTCCCGACGTCGTCCGGGCCGTAGAGCACCTGCCGCTGCAGGTTGGACAGCTCGACCGCGTCCGGGTCGGCCAGCGCCACCGTCCCGACCCCCGCCGCCGCGAGGTAAAGCGCCGCCGGGCATCCGAGCCCTCCCGCGCCGACGACCAGCACCGAGGCGTCCAGGAGCCGCCGCTGGCCGGTGCCGCCGACCTCCTTCAGCAGGAGGTGGCGCGAGTAGCGCCGGATCTGGTCTTCGCGGAAACCCACGGGCTCAGGTCGCCATCGAATCCATGAGCGCGACGCCCAGGGCGCCGAACAGGATCACCGGGAACCATGCCGAGACGATCGGATCCATCTTCCCCGTGTTCCCCGCGTCGAGGAAGGCGAGCAGCACGAGGAAGAACGTGACGCCCAGTCCGAGCGCGATCCCGACGCCGACGAAGACGTTGCGCGACCCGCTCCGCAGGATCAGCGGAACCCCGATCAGCACCAGCACCAGGTTCGACAGCGGCGTCGTCCATTTCGAGTGCCACTGCACCCTCCAGAACGGCTCAAACGGATACCGCTCGATCCCCTTCTCCAGCTGCCTCAACGTCGAGATCCGGTAGATCGGATTGGACTCCTCGATGTCCGCCGGCCGGAGGCTGCTGGAAAACAGGAGCCCGTCGGCCGGAAGCGCCCGCGTTTCCGTCCGTTTCTGCGTCTCCAGGTCGTACAGCGTCTCCTCCCCCTCCGTGAGCAGCCATCCCCGCTGACTGCGTCTGTACTCCGCCCGTTTCGCCCGGATGTCCGAGACGCGCCGGAAGTCGCCGTTCATCCGGACGATCAGCACGCGGTCCATCGTCGCGCTCCGGGAATGAAACGTCTCGCCGAACCAGTCCTGCCCCTGGGAGTCCGTCACCATCACGTTCTCCGTCTCCTCGTCACCTTTGAGCTGGCGTTCCGTCTCGCGGAACTGGTCCTGGAGCGCCGGGGCGATCTTCTCGTCCACGAGGAACATCCCCCCGCTGACGAGCAGCACGCCGGCGAAAGCGGGGGCGAGGAACCGACGGATCGAGCGGCCCGAGACCAGGACGGGCAGGATCTCGTTGGAGCGTGCGAAGCGCGTCAGGACGAGCATGGTGGCGCAGAGCGAAACCATCGGCGCGATCTTGACGAAGAAGACCGGGAGGCGCGCGACGTAATAGCGGCCGAGGAGGGCGAGCCGGTTGACGTTCTCGGCCTCGAAGAAACGGTCGAGGCGGGACACGAGGTCGGCCAGGAGGAAGAGGCCGAGAAGCGCCGCGGTGGAGACGACCCACGCGCCGATCCAGGCCCGGAAGACGTAGCGGTCGAGGACGCTCACAGGAGGACAAGCCTCCGGAACGTGACGAGGCCGCCCGCGGTAAGGACCATGTCAGCCAGCCAGGCGGCGATCCACGGCGGGAGATGTCCCTGCTCGCCGAGCCGGGGCCCGCCGATCGCGAGGATGAAATAGACGGCGAAGATGGGCAGGACGACGGCGCCGATCCCCGCGACGCGCCCCCCGCGCCGGAGCAGCATCGCGAGCGGCGCCGCGGCGAGCGCAAACGCGATCGGCGCGGCCGTCAGCGCCTTCCGGCGGTGCCACTCCGTGCGGAGCTGCTCGTCGGAGTACCGCGATCGGAACTCCTTCCGGATCGCCCGCATCAGCTCGTCCTCCGGCATGTCCTGCGGCCGCCGGTTCTTGCTCATCCGGTCCGACAGGTCGATCTCCCGTACCAGGTGGTCGAACATCAGGTCGCTCTGCACATCCCGCCCCTTGTCGGGCCGGTGAAACGTCGCGATCGCGTCCGTCAGCTCCAGCACCAGCCGGGAATTCGGCTCGTCCAGCACAAGCCTCGCCTCCCGCGCCCGGATGCTCTCCCGGTTCCCCAGCCGGTCCACGAGGAAGATGTCCGCTTCCACGAGCGTCCCGTCCCTGAATTCCTTGTAGCGGATGAAGTGTTTCCCGATCCGGAGGTTCCGGATCGCGGCGCCGCTCGCGCTGGTGAGGCCCTCCAGCGCCTTCCCCATCAGGTTGCGCCGCGCGTAGACGGCCTTCGGGACGCCGTAGTGGACCAGCCAACCGCACACCGTGGACAGCAGACAGGCGAGCAGGACGCCGGGGAGAATCAGGCGCCCGAGGTGGATCCCGTTCGCCCGGAGGGCGTTCAGCTCGTTGTCCGAGGCCAGGCGGCCGATGGTGAACGTGATGGACAGGAGGAGGGACGCGGGGATGGTGATCAGGAGGACTTCGGGGATCAGGCTGGGGAAGAGCGCGAGCACGAGGGCGAGCGTGACCCCCTGGAACTGGTGGAGCTGGGAGAGCGTCAGCGCGATGAACAGGATCGAGGAGATCCCCGCGAAGGTCAGCAGGAAATTGCGGAGGGTCTCGCCGAGGACGTAGCGCGTCAGGATCACGGTGCGCAAAGGTATCCCGGCGGGGCGCGAGTTAGAAGCGGGATTCGCACGGGCTCATCGGATGTTCATCCTGTTCGGGAGCGGGGCGCAGGCCCATAATCCGCGCGATGCCCACCCGTCCCGTCGTGTCGCTGCGCGTGTCCGGCAATCGCGGGCACCTGTTTTACTTCCGCAAGATGGTCGATTTTCCCGACCGCTCCGTCCGGCCCGGGGCGCTGGTGGACGTGGTCGACCGCGAGGGGCAGGCGGTCGGGGTCGGATTCTGGAACCCGCACTCCGAGATCGCGATCCGGATCCTGGCGGCGGGGAGGGAGGTCCCCGCGACGGTCGTGGCGGACCGGCTTCACGCGGCGGTGCGGCTGCGCCATGACGTCCTCGGGCTTCCCGCGGTCACGGACGCCTACCGGGTCTGCCATGCGGAGGGGGACGGGCTGACGGGGCTGGTGGTGGACCGGTTCGGCGGGGTGATCGTCGCGCAGCTGTTCTCGGGCGGGTGGCTCGAGAACGCGGCCCTGCTCCGCGACGCCCTCGCCCGGGAATTCCCCGGGACGGCGCTCCACGTCACCGCCGACGACCGCGTGCAGAAGCAGGAGGGGTTCACGCTTCCTCCCGCGCATTCCCCCGCGCCGGTCGTCGTGACGGAGCACGGGGCGCAGTTCAAGATCAACTTCGCCACCGGGCACAAGACGGGGTTTTTCTGCGACCAGCGGGACAACCGGCGGCAGGTGGCGGCGCTCGCGCCGGGGCGATCCGTGCTCGACCTCTGCTGCTACACGGGAGGGTTTTCGATCCACGCGGCCCGTGCCGGGGCGCGGCGGGTGCTCGGGATCGACCTGGATCAGGACGCGCTGGAGACGGCGAAGCGCAACGCGAAGCTGAACGGGGTGGTGGTGGACTGGCGGCACGGGGACATTTTCGACGTGCTGCGGGGGCTGCCGCCGTCGGAGACCTTCGACCTCGTGGTGCTGGATCCGCCGAAGCTCGCGCGGAACAGGCTGGAGATCGCGAAGGCGCAGCGGGCGTATTTCGACATGAACCGGCTGGCGCTCGGGGCGGTGGCGCCGGGGGGGCTGTTCGTGACCTGCTCGTGCAGCGGGATGATCGAGGAGCCGGAGTTCCTGGAGATCGTGCGCGAGGCGTCGCGCGCGGCGGGGCGGGAGTTGCGGTTTTTCCGGATTGCGGGGGCGGGGCCGGACCACCCGGTCTCGACGCTTTATCCGGAGGGGCGCTATCTCAAGGCGGGGTTTGCGGTGGTGGTCTGAACCCGGCTCCGGACCGGCGCGGCGGAGGGCGGATCTACGTCAGCCACTTTGAGAACCATTTCTCAATACGCTCCAGCCGGTCGATCCGGCGGTCCGGCCGCCCCCCGCGCGACATCCCGTGCGGCTCCTGCGGATAGCGCGCGAACTCCACCGGAACCCCCTTCCACTTCAGCGCCGCCCAGAGCTGCTCCGCCTGCTCCATCGGACAGCGGTGATCCTCCTCCTGATGCTCGATCAGCATCGGCGTGTTCATGCGGTGGAGACTGGAAAGCGGGGACATCGCCAGATACTTCTTCGGATTCGACCAGGCGTTGTCGTCCCCCCAGAATCCCTTCGGCCAGAGATACCCGAAGTCGCTCGACCCGACGAACGAAAGAAAATTCGAGATGGAACGGGAGGAGACGGCGGCGCGGAAGCGCCGGGTGTGGCCCACGATCCAGTTGGTCATGAAGCCGCCGTAGGACCCGCCCGCGACACCGAGCCGCCTGGGGTCGATCCCCGGTTCCGCCTTGAGGCAGGCGTCGGTGAAGGCCATGAGATCCTCGAAGTCCTTCGTTCCCCAGGCGCCCTGGCAGGCGTTCAGGTGGCGCTGGGAGTACCCGGTCGAGCAGCGGGGGTTGCAGTAGAGCACGGCGAATCCCCGCGCCGCGAGGACCTGGAATTCGTGCATGAACGCCTTGGAGTACTGCGTCGCCGGCCCGCCGTGGATGTAGAGGACGGCAGGGCAGCGCTTTCCGGCCCTGCGGACCGGGGGCATGAGAATCCAGCCCTGGACGTCGGCGCCGTCCTTCGAGAGGCACCAGAGCTCGCGGGGTTTTGCGAGGGTGCGGCGCCGGAGCCAGGAGGAGTTGAACTGCGTCCGGATTTCGTCCGCCGCGGGGTCTCCCTCCCAGGACAGGACCCGGATTTCCCCCGGGTTGGAAACGTCGCTGAAGGACGCGACGGCGCGGCGGCGGGTCCAGTCCAGGTCTCCCTCGATCAGGACGCCGGGGCGGCGCACCAGCGGCTCCGGTTTCCGGGTCGCCAGGGACGACTTCCAGATCTCCGCCGATCCCTCGTTTACGATCACGAACGCGACCTCGGACGAATCCGGGCTCCAGAACGGGCCGGAGGTGGCGGGAATCCCGAAGGTGTCGCTGATGGCGGAGTTGCCGCAGGAGCGGTCGAGGCCGCGGGAGAGTTCGACGGGACGTCCGCCCGCGGAGGGGATGACCCAGAGCTTGGTGTGGACGGAATTCCACCGCGCGTCCGGGTCAGGCTGGCCCAGGAAGGCGATCCAGCGGCCGTCGGGGCTGACGGAGAGGTTGTGCGCCGGCCCCGCGAACTTCCGGATCTTTCGGATCCGTCCGCCTTTTGCCGGGACCGTCCAGATATCGGACCGGCCGTCGTTCCGGTCCGGGTCCGGCTCCCGGTTCGACAGGAAGTAGATCGACCGCCCGTCGGCGGACCAGGCAGGACCGGACTCCTCCCAGCGGTTGTCCTTCACAAGCTGCCGGGTTTTTCCGGATTTCACGTTCACGACCCACAGGTGGGATCTTTCCCCGGGGAGAAACCCCGCGCCGTCGAGCTTGTAGAAGAGCCGCGAGATCGCGCGCACGGCGGGGGCGTCCGTCCCGGGCTCGCCGCGTTTTTTCTTTTCCTCGCGCCTGACCGCCTCGGCGTCCCGCGCGGTCCAGATGAAGGCGATGGACCGCCCGTCCGGCGACCAGGCGAAATCCCCGACGCTTCCGGCGAGCTTCGTGAGGGGAGCGGCCTCCCCTCCGTCCGCGGGGATGAGCCACAGCTCGGCGCGTCCGCCGCGGGCGCTGACGAAGGCGATCGTCCGGCCGTCCGGCGACCAGCGGGGATTGGTTTCCGAGCCTTTTCCCTGCGTGAACGCCCGGGGTTCGGCGTCTCCGGCGACGTCGACCATCCAGAGATGGGTCGTGTTCTTGAGCTGTTCGCGGTCGGGGCGGGAAGCGGCGACGATGGCGCGGGTGCCGTCCGGGGAGAGGCGGCAGGAGGAGGGTTGGAGGATGTGGAAGAGGTCGGAGGGGAGGAGGGGAGAGGGCATGGTGGGGGGCCTCGAGGGGATGGGGGGGAGGGGAACATGGAAGGGGGAAAAGGGAAACGGAAAAGGGAAAGGAAAAGATGGGATGAGAAGGCCGGCCTCCGTTCGCGGTGTACCGTGAGGTCACCAGTATTGAATCGGGCTCGAAGCCCAGAAACGGAGGCCGGCG